>DATEPK010000296.1:0-2943 GCA_035273245.1 Thermoleophilaceae bacterium | reverse complement strand
AGCGCGTCGAACGTGCGGCGCGTCGAGGCCGTCACGGGCCCAGGCGGATTCGACCTCTTCCGCAGGCGCACGCGCGAGCTGGCCGAGCTGGCGGCGATGCTGAAGGTGCCGGAGCAGGACGTGGTGTCCGCGGTCGAGAAGCTGCAGCAGCAGCTGCGCGAAGCCCAGCAGCGGCCGCGGCAGGATGACCGCGCGGTAGCGGACTCGCTTGTGGGCGGGGCGACCGAGATGGGCGGGATCCGTGTTGTGGCCGAGGCGGTGGACGCGCCTGACGCGAAGGCGCTGCTCGAGCTGTCGGACCGCGTGAAGCAGACGCTCGGCGACTCGGCGGTGGTGCTCGGCACGGCGGTCGACGGCCGCGTACACCTCGTGGCGAACTTCGCTGACGCCGCGGTGGCGCGCGGGCTCAAGGCGGGCGACGTCGTGCGTGTGGCGGCGCAGGTGGCCGGTGGCGGTGGGGGAGGCCGCGACAACATGGCTCAGGCCGGCGGCCGCGACCCCGAGAAGCTCCCCGACGCGATCGCCGCTGCGCGAGTTGCGATAGAACGCGCGCTGGGATGAGCCGGATACTCGCGCTCGACTTCGGCGAGGCCCGCTGCGGCTGCGCCATCTCCGATCCAACCGGAACGCTCGCCACTCCCGTGGGGGCGGTGGAGCGGCCCGGCTCGAGACGGGGGCTGGCCACGATCGCGGCCCTCGCTCGCGACCGCCAGGTCGACCGCGTGGTGGTCGGCCTTCCGCTCACGCTTGCCGGTGAGGAGGGACAGCAGGCTCGTGCCACGCGCGAGTTCGCGGCCCGCCTCGGTGAGCTCCTTTCGGTGCCGGTGGAGTTGCACGACGAGCGGCTCACCACGCGACAGGCGGAACGTGTGGGGGGCGGCGCCGACGCCGACTCGCGCGCGGCCGCCCACCTTCTGGAGGCTTACCTGGCGGCGAGCGGGCGGGCCTCTTGAGCGAGCAGGGGATACGCTCGGACGAGGAGCGCGAACGCGCACGTCTGGAGCGCGAGGCGCGCCGTGCGGGACGCGACGGTGATGGGCTGTACGTGCAGAAGCGAGAGCCGCGGCCGCGTAGGCCGCGCCCACCCCGTGAGCGTCACGTGATGGGCCGACGCATCATCGCCGTGCTTGCCCTCGCGATCGTCGTGGCTGCAGCGTGGTTTTTGATCTCGCTCTTCCAGCCGTTCACCGGCAGCGGCTCGGGCAGCACGACTGTGAGCATCCCGAGCGGCGCGAACGTGAGCACGATCGGGGACATCCTGTCGAAGCGCGGCGTGGTGTCCAGCTCGTTCTTCTTCGAGCTGCGCACCCGGCTGTCGGGCCGCAGCGGGGATCTCAAGCCAGGCGTGTACCACCTTAAGCGCGGCATGAGCTACATGGCGGCGCTCGACGCGCTCACGAAGGGCGTCGCGCCGAACGTGGTCCAGGTGGTGATCCCGGAGGGGCGGGGACGCCGCGAGATAGTGCCGCTCACCAAGGGACTCAAGGGGAACTACATGTCCGCCACCGTGCGCTCGCCCTACCTCAACCCGCGCCGCTACGGGGCGAAGCACGCGCGCAACCTCGAGGGGTTTCTCTTCCCGGCGAGCTACCAGCTCAAGAAGGGGGCATCCGTGGGCACGCTCGTGAAGGACCAGCTCCAGGCGTTCCGGCAGAACTTCGGGAAGGTCAACCTCGCGTACGCGCGCAGGAGGAACCTCACGCCGTATGACGTGCTCACGATCGCGTCCATGGTCGAGCGCGAGGCGGAGGTACCGAAGGATCGGCCGCTCATCGCGTCCGTGATCTACAACCGGCTGCACGACCACATTCCGCTGGGCATCGACTCGACGCTGCGCTACGCGCTGGACGACTGGACGAAGCCGCTGCGCGTATCGCAGCTCGCCTCGCCGAGCCCATACAACACGCGCAACCACCAGGGGCTGCCGCCCGGCCCGATCGGCAATCCCGGCCTCGCGTCGATCGAGGCGGCGGCGCATCCCGCCCACACCAAGTACCTGTTCTTCGTGGTCAAGCCGTGCGGGAACGGAGCGCACGTGTTCTCGAGTACCAACGCGCAGTTCCTGCGCGACAGTGCGCGCTACAACGCGGCCCGGCAGCAGCGTGGCGGCCGCTCGCCCGAGAAGTGCAAGTAGCACTGGCGGGCGTCCTCGGCTTTCCCGTAGCGCACAGCCGCTCGCCCGACATGCACAACGCCGCCTTCGAGGCCCTCGGGCTGGAGTGGCGCTACGTCAAGCTGCCGGTGCCGCCGGATCTGTTCGCCGAGACGGTGCGCGCGCTCCCAGGCTCCGGCTTCCGCGGCGCCAACGTCACGATCCCTCACAAGCTCGCGGCGCTCGAGATCGCGGACGAGCGGACGCCGTCCGCGGACGCGATCGGAGCCGCCAACACCCTCACCTTCCTCGACGGCGGCGGCATCGAGGCACACAACACCGACGCCCCCGGGTTCATAGCCGCACTGGGCGAGGACGTACGCGGCCTCAAAGCCGTCGTGCTTGGCGCCGGCGGAGCCGGCCGAGCAATCGCATGGGCACTGCGCGAAGCCGGGGCGGCGGAAGTGGCGATATGGAACAGAACGCCGGAGCGAGCCACCGACCTGGCGAACGAACTCGGCCTGTCCTCCGTCCTCCGACCTCCGCCCTCCGACCTGCTGGTCAACGCCACCAGCGTCGGCCTAGAGCCCCGGCTGGACGAAGCGAAGACGCTGGCAGAGCTGCAACTCGACCAGCTCGATCCGCCCCGGATCCTGGCCGATCTCGTTTACGCCGACAGCCCGACCCCGCTGATCAACTGGGCCGCTCGCGGCGGGTCGCGCACCGTCGACGGCCTGGAAGTGCTGGTGCGCCAGGGCGCCCTGAGCTTCGAGCGCTGGACGGGCCTGGACGCGCCCGTCGACGCAATGCGCGAGGCCGCAGCGTCCAGATGACGTCTGGACACATCGCGC
>DATEPK010000295.1:0-3383 GCA_035273245.1 Thermoleophilaceae bacterium | reverse complement strand
CCGCCGAGCGTCATCGCCAGGTTCGTGGATACCGGCGTGTGGATGCCGAGCTTCTCCGCGAGCCGCGCGATCCGGTGCGTGCCGATCTGGATGCCCACCCGCGAGAAGACGGTGTTGTCCGAGTACGCAAACGCGTTCGCGAGCGACACCGATCCGAGATAGCTGTCCTCGAAGTTGTGCACCGGGAACAGCTCGTGCTTCGACACGTGGAACGTGACCGGCGCTGAGGGCCACACGCTCCCCGGCGAGATGCCGCGCAGGAGAGCCTCGACCAGGGTGAAGGTCTTGAAGGACGAGCCAGGCTGGCGGTGGCCGTCTGTGGCGATGTTGAACGGGTGCGTCGAGTAGTCGTCGCCCCCGACCATGGCGCGCACCTCGCCGGTGCGGTTGTCGATCGCCACGAGTGAAGCGCTCGGCCCGACGCCGGCGAGCCGCCCGTTGATCGCATTCACCGCGGCAGCCTGCAGCTGCGGGTCGAGGCTCGTCTTGATCTTCAGCCCGCCGCCGAACACCCGCCCGGAGCCGAGCCGGTCCACGAGCTGCTGCGTGACCCAGGTGGAGAAGTAGGGCTGCGACGAGTCGGGCCGCGGCGGGTGCACGCTCTCCTGGGAGGGGAGTGCCTGGATGATGCCCTGCTGGTATTGCCCCGGGCTGATCATTCGCTGCTGCAGCATCAGCCGGAGCACCAGGTTGCGGCGAGCGAGCGCGGCGCGCGGGTTCGTCACCGGGTTGAAGCCGCTCGGCGACGCGATGATCCCCGCCAGCAGCGCGGCCTGGTCGGGCGTTGCGTTGGCCGCGGCGCGTTCGTTGGGGTCGTAGTGCGTCTGCGGACCGCCGAAGTAGGTGCGCATCGCGGACTCGATGCCGTAGGCGCCGTTCCCGAAGTACACGGTGTTGAGGTACTCGCCGAGGATCTTCTGCTTCGACCACTGCTTCTCGAGGTGGTAGGCGAGCGCCGCCTCACGGAGCTTCTCGAAGATCGTGCGGTTGTTCTGCGCGGCAAGCGCGTTCTTCACGAACTGCTCGGTGATCGTCGAGCCGCCCTGCACCGCGCCGTGGTGGGTGAAGTCGGCGAACGCGGCGCGGACCATTCCCCGCCAATCCACACCCTTGTGCGTGTAGAAGCGCTTGTCCTCGATCGCAATGACCGCGTTCTTGATGTTGGGCGAGATGTCCTGCGGATCGATGAGGATCCGGTTCTCGTTGCCGGTGAGGCGCGCGAGCGGCGCGCCATTGTCCGCAACGAGGGTGGAGTTGCGCGCGGAGCGGAACTCGGCGCTGTTCTCGAGCGACGGGATCTCGCTCGCCACCGCCATCATCATCCCGAACACCGTGGAGATGAACGCGAGGATCCCCAATCCCAGGAGGACGAAGAAGAGCCGCAGCTTCTTGATCTTGCGCTTGGGCCTCTTCGGCCTGGCCGGCCCACCGTTGCGGCCGTTGCGTCCGGGTACCGCTGTCTCGTCCGCGGCAGCGGAGGTTGGCCCCGTTAATGTCGGCGTCGAGTCCGGCATGCGATGGAGGGACGTGCCCTGTCCCGTGTCGGGAAAATTGGGGGCGGCGGCCCGGTGAGCTCCGTCCGACGAGGGCGGGAGTCTAGCATTGCGACCGTGACGGAACCGGAGGCCTCCGACGCCCGCTTCCTGCTCCGGAACGCCGTGGACGCGCTGCCCGAAGGGGCCCTGGAGCGCCAGCTGGCTGAAGGCCGGCCGCTCCGGGTCAAGCTCGGCATCGATCCGACGGCTCCGGACATCCACCTCGGCCACACCGTGGTGCTGAACAAGCTGCGCGAGTTCCAGGATCGAGGGCACACCGTCGTGCTGATCGTGGGGGACTACACCGCACGCGTGGGGGACCCGAGCGGACGTTCGAGCACCCGCCCGCAGCTCTCCGGCGAGGAGATCGACCGCAATGCAAAGACCTACCAGGAGCAGGCGCTAAAGGTCCTCGACCCGGAGCGCACCGAGGTCCGCTTCAACGGCGAGTGGCTCGACATGCCGGCGGAGGACCTGTTCCGCCTGGCCCGGACGGCCACGGTTGCACAGATACTCGAGCGCGACGACTTCTCAAAGCGCTTCCGGGCCCGGGAGCCGATCTCCGTGCTCGAGCTTCTCTACCCGCTGCTGCAGGGTTACGACAGCGTGGCGATCAAGGCCGACGTGGAGCTCGGCGGCACCGACCAGAAGTTCAATCTGCTGCTCGGCCGCGACGTGCAAACCGCCTATGGGGTCAAAGAGCAGTCCATTCTCACCATGCCGATCCTGCCGGGCATCGACGGCGTGCAGCGGATGGCGAAGTCGCTCGGCAACTACGTTGGCATCACCGATCCGCCCGAGGAGATCTTCGGCAAGCTCATGCGCATACCGGACACGGTGATGCCGCTCTACTACGACCTTCTCCTCGGCCGCGAGGTGGATCCGTCGCGGCCGGCGGTGGAGTCCAAGCGCGCCCTCGCGCGTGAAATATGTGCCCGCTACCACGGCGAGGAAGCCGCGCGCGAGGCCGAGGCGCACTTTGACCGCCTGCACGTGGACAGGGGCGTGCCCGACGAGGTGGAGGAGGCCGTGCTTCCGGACGGCGACCCGGTGCACCTGCCGGCCCTGATCCGCGACCACTTCGGGGTTTCGGGCGCCGAGGCGCGCCGGCTGCTTTCACAGGGCGGGGTGAGGCTCGACGGAGAGCCACTCAATGGCGGCGACCTCGACCTGCCGGCGGCGCGGCTCGACGGCGCCGTTCTCCAGCTCGGGAAGCGGCGGTTCAAGCGTTTCCGCGCGGCGGCCGATAACGGTGGGCCGGGCGACTGACGCGCATTGACGCTTCTCTCGCCCGAGCGCTACACTTCTCGGTCCCCAGATGGCCGTCAAGCAGACCACCCTGGAGGAAGGCTCCGCATAGGAAACGCCGAATAGGCGGATCTGGATGCGCGAGGCCTCCCCTGGGAGGCCTTCTTTACGGCCGAAGGGGCGAAGTGTCTAGACTTTCTGGCGGAATCACCGCCATCTGAGGCGCGACGGTCTTTGAAAACTCAACAGCGTGCGATCACGAGGCTCGATCCTCGAGTCTCATTGGTCGCGTCCAGGTTCGACCCGTCGCCTGTGCCGGCTTGCCGGTATGGAGCGACGGCCAGATACAAAACCTCGTCAAGTCCGAGGGATGCCGCCACGTGTACGGCGGCGCCCGGTTCGTACGGACCTGACACCTCTTTGTAAAGGCTTGTGCCCTTCTTTTTGGGCACGACCAATTTTTACGGAGAGTTTGATCCTGGCTCAGGACGAACGCTGGCGGCGTGCTTAACACATGCAAGTGGAGCGACGAACCGGGCTTCGGCCCGGGGCAAAGCCGCGAACGGGTGAGTAACACGTGGGTAACCTGCCCCGATGACC
>DATEPK010000294.1:0-2808 GCA_035273245.1 Thermoleophilaceae bacterium | reverse complement strand
GCGGAAGGTCGCCTGCAGGTCGATCGCCTCCGGGGTGGTGCGCTCCACCGGCTCCTCGCGACCGCCGACCACGGATTTCACGGTGCCGAGCAATCCGGTCTGGATGCCGGCCGCCTCGAGCAGGGCGCGCACCAGGAACGCGGTGGTGGTCTTGCCGTTCGTGCCCGTGATGCCCACCACCCGCAGCTCACGCGTGGGATGACCGAAGAAGAGCGCCGCCGTCTCAGGCATAGCCGCACGCACGTCCGGCACGATCACCTCCGGCACGCCGAGACCCAGCGGCCGCTCGCATACGAGCGCGACCGCCCCTCGCTCCACCGCGTCGGCGGCGAAGTCATGCCCGTCACTTGTGAATCCGCGCACGCAAAAAAAGAGCGTCCCCGGAGTGACGCTCGAACTGCGATAAGCGAGACCTGAGATCTCGATCTCCGGCACGCCATTACCCATCAGCTCCCGAAGGGTCATGGTCGGCGGGAGTGTAGTGACGGGGGCCGACCCTCAGTTCGGCGGAATTTTGAGGTACGGCAGCGCGAACGAGACGATCTTCTGGAAGGCCGGCGCCGCCACGCTGCCGCCGTAGATGTCGCCCTGCGGCTCGTCCACCATCACGGCGACGAGCAGGCGCGGGTTGCGCGCGGGCGCGAAGCCCACGAACGAGGCGACGAACTTCGTGTCCGAGTAACCGCCGGCGTCGGGCTTCTGCGCGGTACCGGTCTTGCCCGCCAGCACGTACCCCGGCACGGTCGCCTCGGGTGCGGTGCCGCCCGGAGCCAGCACGCCCTCGAGCATCTTCGACACGGCTTGCGCGGTGCTCTTCTTGATCACCCGGTGGGCGGGCGCGGGGTCGCCCTCCACGATGTGCGGCCGCACCATCACGCCGCCGTTGGCGATCGCCGAGTAGGCCGCGGCCATCTGGATCGGCGTGACGGCCTCGCCCTGGCCGATCGGCAGGTTGCCGAGCGACGAGCCGGAGTACTGGCTCGGCTTCAGCACGATGCCTGGCGACTCGCCCGGCAGGTCCACGCCGGTGGGCTTGCCGAAGCCGAACTTGCGCACCCATTTGTCGAAGCGGATCGGCCCGAGGCGCAGCCCGATCTTCACGGCGCCCACGTTCGAGGACTGCGCGAGGATCTGCTTCACCGGAAGCGTCTCGGCGCCGCGCGGCTCGGCGTCCTTGATCGTCCTGTCCGCCACCTGGATCGTCGGCGGCAGATAGAACGGCGTGTCAGGCGTGATCAGCTTGTCCTGCAGCGCGCCGGACACGGTCACCGCCTTGAAGGTGGAGCCCGGCTCGTAGCTCGACTGCACCGCGCGGTCCTCCTGCGCGTACGCCGGGGCGCTGGCAGGATCGTTCGCGTCCACACGCGGCCAGTTCGCGAGGGCGAGGATCGAGCCGCTGCGCGGGTCCATCACGAGCGCGGTCGCCCCCTTCGGCCGGTAGGTCTGCCCCACGCCGGCGAGCACCGCCTCCACTCGCTCCTGGATCGCGGCGTCGAGCGTGAGGTGCAGGTCCTGTCCCGCGATCGCCTGCTTCTTCATCACGATGCTCACAGGGCGGCCGACCCCGTCCTTCACCACCTGCTCCTCGCCGTCGGTGCCGCGCAGCGTCTTGTCGAAGTAGGCCTCGAGCCCGGACAGTCCGTTGTTGTCGGTGCCGACGCTGCCGAGCACCTGCGACGCGAGCGAGCCCTGCGGATAGCGCCGCCGCGGCTCGGTGAGCGTGCCGATGCCGGTGATCTTCAGCTTGTCGACCGCCTGCCCCTTGCTGATGTCGATCTTCCGCGCGAGATACACGAAGCCGCGGCTGCGGTCCGCGAGCTTGCGCAGCAGCTGGTCGGGCGGGATCTTGAGCACCGAAGAGAGCTGGTAGGCCACCTTCGCCGGGTTCTTCAAGAGCAGCGGATCGGCGTAGATCGTCGCGGAGTCCTCGGAGACGGCGAGGGGATTGCCATGGTCGTCGAGGATCGCCCCGCGCTTTGCCGAAACCGTGATGTCCTCGCTCTGCTGGGACAGCGCGCGCTGTCGCAGCGAGTGCGCCTTCACGGTGTCGAGCCACAGGGCCCGCATCGCGATCAGACAGAGGCAGAGGAGAAAGAGACCGAAAAGGAGACCTATGCGCCGGTCTACGACGCGCATGCTATGGCGTCACTCCGCCGGTGGTTGCCGGCTGCTGGGTGTCGGGTGGCGGTGTGGTTGTCTGCGTTCCGCCTGCGCCGGTGGTCCCTGTGCCCGTGGTCGGGGTGGTGGTTGTGGGTGTGGTTGTGGGTGTGGTCGTGGCGGTCGGGCCGGTGGTGCCGTTCGCTCCGGCGGGGGCGGGCGCTGTGCCGGCCGGCTGCACTGTCTGCGGCGTCGCCGCGGGTGGCGGCACGGGCTGCGGGCTGGTCATGACTCGCGAGGCGCGCAGCGCGTCGCCCGGGCGAGCCCTGAGGTAGCGCACCTCGCCGGGCGCGGGCAGGACCATCCCGTCCGCTGCCGCGGCCTGCTGGATGCGGTCGCTCGACGCGAGGCTCGCCTCCTCCAGCAGCAGGCGGGCGTTTTCCTGCTTGAGCGCGGTGGCGCGCGCGCTCGTGCTGGCGATCGAGCGGTTGAGGCGCAGCACGTCGACGTTGAAGAACACGATCCCCACGAGCAGCACGCCGATAAGCACGACCCACGCACGCCCGCGCAGGAGGCGGTCGAGCAGCCCCTGCGTCACCTCGCCCAGGCGCGGGAACTCGAGCCGCTGCGGCAGCGGCAGGACCCGCGCGCCCGCCGACACGGCCGAGGCGGCTGCGCGCCCGGGACCCGACGCACGGCGCGCAGGGCCGG
>DATEPK010000293.1:0-2937 GCA_035273245.1 Thermoleophilaceae bacterium | reverse complement strand
GCCGGGCGGCATGTACCTCGCGCAGCAGCTCACCGACTGGATCGCCGGCGAGCGAAGCGAACCCGCGCCGGAGGTCCTTCCGGCATTCGTGCTCTCGCTCGGGGTGGTGTCGTTCCTCGGCGGCCTCGCGGGCAACGCCCTCTCACGCCGGGTGGAGCGGCGCGCAGACACCTTCGCGCTCGAGCTCACCGGCGACCCCGACTCCTTCATCGAGCTCGAGAAGCGCCTGGCGGTGAAGGCGCTGGCCGACCCGCAGCCGCCGCGGCTCCTGCAGAAGCTGCTCGGCACCCATCCGGACGCGGTCGAGCGGATTGGCTACGCGGTGGCCTACGCGCGCGCGAGAAGCTAGCTGGTAGGGCTCGACGGATCCTCAGGCGGACCGTCGTACTCCGGCAGGTTCCGGATGCCTTCCTTCGCCTGCCACTTGGACCAGTTGTCCTCCATCGCGTCGATCAGCTCGCGCATGAAGCGGGGCGAGAGGTTGATCCGCGACACCACCACGCCGGGGATCTCCTCCTCCTCGACCTCGTGGTCCACGCGCGCGTACGTGATCGTGAACTCGTAGTCCGAGTGGCTCACGTTCGCGAAGTTCGCGTACACGCCCGCCATGATCTCCGGCGAGGTGTGGATGTTGATGTGGCGCTCGGGCTGCTCGTCGGGCACCCGACTAGTATCGCAGCCTTCGCGGAGCCGATCAGATGCGGATCATCGTCCTAGCCGTCGGCCGTCTCCGGCCCCCCTTCGCGGATGACATCCAGCATTACCAGAAGCTGCTCGCGGGTCACGCGCGAGTGGAGCTGGTCGAGCTGCGGGATGAGGAGAAGGTGGACGGCCGCATTCCCGACCGCGCCTTCAAGGTGCTGCTGAGTCCCGAGGGGAAGACCTTCGACTCGATCAAGTTCAGCGAGTTCATGGAGGAGCGCCGGCAGTCCGGCCAGGACCTCTGCTTCATCGTGGGCGGCCCGCGCGGGATCGACCTCGACCGCTGCGACCTGCGCTTCTCGTTCGGCCCGATGACGCTGCCGCACCAGCTCGCGCGCGTGGTCCTGCTCGAGCAGATCTACCGCGCGCACAAGATCCTCGCCCGCGAGCCATACCATTACTGAGATGAGCCCGACGACCGATCCGGTCGCCGAACTCAGGGCCGCGCTGGCCGCCGCTGCCGCGGAGCTGAGCGACAACGGCGCGAGCAAGGCCTTCAGCTTCGACCGTCCTCCGAAGCCCGAGTTCGGCGACTACTCAACCAACGCGGCGATGTTGCTCGCCCCCACGATGGGCGAGAAGCCGCGCGACGTCGCCGAACGGCTCGGCGGGCTCGTGGAGCAGCGCCTCTCCGGGGAGGTCGAGAAGGTGGACGTGGCCGGCCCCGGCTTCCTCAATCTCTTCATGTCGGACGCGTGGTGGCGCGACGCTCTCGCGGCCGCGCTCGCGGCCGGCGAGGGCTTTGGCGGCGGCGGCGCGGAGCCGGCGGAGCGCATCCTCGTCGAGTTCGTGAGCGCGAACCCCACGGGACCGATCACCGTCGCGTCTGCCCGCCACGCCGCCTACGGCGACGCGCTTAGCCGGATCCTCGGCTTCGCCGGCCACGATGTCGAGCGCGAGTACTACGTGAACGACGAGGGCGGCCAGGTGCAGCGCTTCGCTCAATCGATACAGGCGCGCGCACGAGGCGAGGAGCCGCCCGAGGACGGTTACGCCGGCGAGTACGTCGGCGAGCTGGCGCAGCAGATCGACGGCGCGCGGGACATGGACCTCGGGGAGCTCGCCCGCCGCGGCGTCGACCTCATGATCGAGGACGTGCGACAGACACTCGAGCGTTTCGGCGTGACCATGGACCGCTTCTTCTTCGAGCACACGGTCCACGAGAAGGGCGCTATCCAGCACGCCATAGAGCTGCTCGACCAGCACGGGCTCATCTACGAGCACGAGGACGCCGTGTGGCTGCGCACCACCAACTTCGGCGACGACAAGGACCGCGTGCTCAGGCGGTCCACCGGCGATTTCACCTACATGGCGCCGGACATCGCCTACCACGTGGACAAGCGCGAGCGCGGCTACGACCGCCTGATCGACGTCTGGGGCGCGGACCATCACGGCTACCAGAGCCGCATGCTCGCCGCGTGGGAGGCGCTCGGCGGCGAGCCGGGCCGCCTCGAGCTGATCATCATGCAACTCGTCAACCTCGTGGAGCGCGGTCAGCGGGTGCAGATGTCGAAGCGCAAGGGCGAGTTCGTCACGCTCGACGACCTGATCGACGACATCGGCGTGGACGCCGCCCGCTTCTTCCTGCTGCAGCGCTCGCACGACACCACGCTCGACCTCGACCTCAGCCTTGCCCGTGAGCAGAGCCAGGACAACCCCGTCTACTACGTGCAGTACGCGCACGCGCGGATCGCGAGCATCCTGCGCAAGGCGGGGGAGAAGCGTGTGCAGGAGGCGCTCGAGGCGGACTACAGCGAGGAGCTCCATCCGTCCGCTCGCGGGCTGTTGAAGAGGCTGCTCGGTTTCCCGGACGAGGTGACCGTGGCTGCCGCGCGGCGCGCGCCGCATCGGATGACGGTCTATGCCCACGACACTGCCCAGGAGTTCTCCGCCTTCTATCGCGACTGCCGCGTGGTGGGGGCGGCCGAGGAGGGCGGCGACGAGGACTTCCGCATCGCTACCTGCGTCATGACGCAGCGTGTGCTGGCGCGCTCGCTCGAGCTGCTTGGGGTTTCGGCGCCAGAGCACATGTAGCCGTACTTGCGCCACCGCCGAAGTCGGGATAGGACTATGTCAGCACACGGACACTGTCCATCCCCTCGATCAAAGGACTGACGCTTTGGACTCGCAATCCTCACGCAAGCGTCGCGGCCGGTTGACGTTTGCCGCGGCGCTCCTGTGTACGTTCGGCATCACCGCGTCCGCGCACGCGATGACGACCTACAACGTGACCGC
>DATEPK010000292.1:0-5484 GCA_035273245.1 Thermoleophilaceae bacterium | reverse complement strand
CTTAGATTTTTTCCGACAGGAGGAAGCAAGCAGATGGCAAAGACAATCGGCATCGATCTTGGCACGACCAACTCGTGCATGGCCGTGCTCGAGGGTGGCGAGCCGCGTGTGATCGAGAACGCCGAGGGCGCGCGCACCACGCCGTCCGTGGTGGCGTTCACGTCCGGCGGGGAGCGCCTCGTGGGCACGGTGGCGAAGCGCCAGGCGGTGACCAATCCCGAGAACACCGTGTTCTCCGTAAAGCGCTTCATGGGCCGCAAGGCGGCCGAGGTGAAGGAGGAGGAGACGATCGTCCCGTTCAAGGTCGTGAGCGGCCCGAACGGCGACGCGCGCGTGAGCGCCGGCGGCAAGGAGTACTCGCCGCCCGAGATCAGCGCGATGATCCTTCAGAAGCTGAAGTCCGACGCCGAGTCCTACCTGGGCGACACCGTGGACAGCGCGGTGATCACCGTCCCGGCGTACTTCAACGACGACCAGCGCCAGGCCACGAAGGACGCCGGCAAGATCGCCGGCCTCGAGGTCAAGCGCATCATCAACGAGCCCACCGCGGCGTCCCTCGCCTACGGGCTCGACAAGGAGTCAGACCAGACGATTCTCGTCTTCGACCTCGGCGGCGGCACGTTCGACGTGTCCGTGCTCGAGATCGGCGACGGCGTGTTCGAGGTGAAGGCCACCGCGGGTGACAACCACCTGGGCGGCGACAACTTCGACAAGGCGATCGTCGACTGGATGGTGGGCGAGTTCAAGGCTTCGCAGGGCATCGACCTGTCGCAGGACAAGATGGCCCTCCAGCGCCTGTACGAGGCGGCGGAGAAGGCCAAGGTCGAGCTCTCCACCACGCAGGAGACGCAGATCAACCTGCCGTTCATCACGGCTGACCAGTCCGGCCCGAAGCACCTCGACACGCGCCTGTCGCGTTCGAAGCTGAACGAGCTCACGGCCGACCTGCTCGACCGCACGGTGGGCCCCACCAAGCAGGCGATGGACGACGCCGGCGTGACCGGTGACTCTATCGACCACATCGTGCTCGTCGGCGGCATGACCCGCATGCCGGCGGTGCAGGAGAAGGTCAAGCAGCTCACCGGCAAGGACCCGCACAAGGGCGTGAACCCGGACGAGGTCGTGGCCGTCGGTGCCGCGATTCAGGCGGGCGTGCTCGCGGGCGACGTGAAGGACGTGCTCCTGCTCGACGTCACTCCGCTCACCCTCGGCATCGAGACCAAGGGCGGCGTGATGACCAAGCTCATCGAGCGCAACACCACGATCCCCACGCGCAAGTCGGAGATCTTCTCCACGGCTGAGGACAACCAGCCGAGCGTGGAGGTGCACGTGCTGCAGGGCGAGCGCGAGATGGCGAGCTACAACAAGTCGCTCGGCAAGTTCCAGCTCACCGGCATCCCGCCGGCGCCGCGCGGCATCCCGCAGATCGAGGTGACCTTCGACATCGACGCGAACGGCATCCTCAACGTGTCGGCCAAGGACCTCGGCACCGGCAAGGAGCAGAAGATCGAGATCCGCTCCGGCTCCGGGCTGTCCGACGAGGAGGTCTCGCGCATGGTCGCGGACGCCGAGTCGCACGCCGAGGACGACCGTCGCCAGCGCGAGCTGGTGGAGGCCCGCAACACGGCCGAGAACGCGGCGTACCAGGCCGAGCGCCAGCTCAAGGAGATGGGCGACTCGGTGGACTCCGCGTCGAAGGAGCAGATCGAGGCGGCGATCAAGGACGTGCGCGACACGCTCGAGTCCGACGACGTCGCGGCGCTGAACGCGAAGACGCAGGCGCTGCAGGAGGCCTTCCACAAGGTGTCCGAGCAGATGTACGCGGCGGCCGCGCAGGCCCAGCAGGCGGACGGTGCCACCAACGGCGCCGCCGACGGCGCGGGCGCGACCGATGCCTCGTCCGACGAGGAAGAGGTAGTGGACGCCGAGGTCGTGGACGGTGAGCGCGAGTCGTGATCGAGGAACAGCGGCCAGTAACGCAGCAGCCCGAGGCGGGTGAGCCGTCCGGTGAACAGGACGTCGCCGCCGAGCGGGAGATGGTTGAGGCCACCGACGAGGTCGGGGGTCGTAGGTCGGAGGTCGGAGAGGATGAGGGCGCCGGCGATGCCGGTGATCCCTCGTCCGCTCTCGCCGCTGAGCGCGACAAGTACCTCGATCTTGCTCAGCGGACTCAGGCGGATTTCGAGAACTATCGGAAGCGGGCTGCTAAGGATGCGGCGAATGCGGGTGAGCGCGCGAAGGCGGGGCTCGTTCGCGAGCTGCTTCCGGTGCTCGACAACCTCGAGCGCGCTCTCGCGACTGCCGTCCATGACGACGGCGATGCTTCGCCGGTGGTCGAGGGAGTGCGGCTCGTGCGCGCGGATCTGGTCGGGGTGCTCGAGCGCTCCGGCGTTCAGGCGTTCGACCCCGCGGGCGAGCCCTTCGACCCGACCGTGCACGAGGCGCTCTCCACGCGCCCGGCTGACGACGGGACCGATCCCGGCACCGTCGTGGATGTGGTCGAGAAGGGCTACCGCCTGAACGACACGGTCCTGCGCCCCGCGCGCGTGATCGTGAGCCAGTAGGGGGTAGCGAGATGGCGCCGCCCAAGGACCCGTACAAGACCCTCGGGGTAGACAAGAAGGCCTCGCAGGACGAGATCAAGAAGGCCTACCGCAAGCTCGCGCGTCAGTACCACCCGGACAAGAACCCGGGCGACAAGAAGGCCGAGGAGCGCTTCAAGGACATCCAGGCGGCCAACGACATCCTGTCCGACCCCGAGAAGCGCAAGCAGTACGACCAGGGCGGCGGCATCTTCGGCGGCTTCGACCCCGGCGCGTTCCGCACGGGCGGCGCAAGCGGCGGCGGCTTCGGCGGAATCGGCGACATCCTCTCCGACCTCTTCGGCGGTGGCGCCGGACCCGGCGGCGCGCGGCGGCCCGGCCCGGAGCGCGGACGCGATCTCGAGACCGAGGTGCATATCTCGTTCGAGCAGGCAATGGAGGGCGCGCAGGTGCCGGTGAACGTGCAGGTTCCCGCTCCGTGCCCGACCTGTCACGGCACCGGCGCGAAGCCGGGCACCACCCCGCAGGTTTGTCCGCGCTGCCAAGGCCGCGGCATCGAGTCGCAGGGGCAGGGGCTCTTCTCGATCTCCCAGCCGTGCTCGCTGTGCGGCGGCACCGGCACCCAGATCACCGACCCGTGCCCGACCTGCCACGGCCGCGGCCAGACGGTGCAGGTCAAGCGCTACCGCGTGAACATTCCGGCGGGCGTGAAGGAGGGCAGCCGCGTGCGGCTCGCCGGCAAGGGCGAGCCCGGGCGCCGCGGCGGCCAGTCCGGCGACCTCTACGTGGTCACGCGCGTGGGCGACTCGCCGGTGTTCCGCCGCAAGGGCGACAACCTCGAGGTGGACGTGCCGATCACGATCCCCGAGGCCATTCGCGGCGCAACCGTGGATGTGCCCACCCTCTCCGGCACCAAGCGCATCCGCGTGCCGGCCGGCACCCAGCACGGCACGGTGCAGCGCCTGCGCGGCGAGGGTCCCGCCAAGTTGAACGGCAAGGGCCGCGGAGACATCCACTACCGGCTCACGATCGACGTGCCGCGCTCGCTGAACAAGGAGCAGAAGCAGGCCGTGGACGAGCTGGCGTCCGTGATGAACGGGAACCCACGCGAGCGGCTGTTCGGGGAGAGGAGGTAGGCGGTGGCCAGGAAGAAGGCAGACGGCGACGGCGAGAGGCTCGATCCGCAGCGGGGCGTCTACATGATCTCCGTGGCCGCTGAGCTCGCCGGCATGCATCCACAGACGCTGCGCATCTACGAGTCGCGCGGGCTGATCACGCCCAAGCGCTCGCGCGGCAACACGCGCCTCTACTCGCAGGAGGACGTGGACCGGCTGCGCCGCATCCAGGAGCTCACCTCCGAGATGGGAATGAACCTGGCGGGCGTGGAGCGAGTGTTCGAGCTCGAGCGGCAGATGGAACGCATGACCGAGCGCATGCGTCGCGTGCAGCGCGAGGCCGAGCGAATGGAGGCCGAGATGCGCGCCGAGATGGAGCGCGTACGGCGTTCGTTCCGCTTCGAGATGGTGCCCTACCAGCCGCCGGAGAAGGCACTCGTCCCCAAGGACCAGCCCGGCGTGAAGATCCCGATCAGGAAGAAGCGTCCGTCGTCGTCATCTGACGGGGTGAGCACATGAGTCCCGATCGCTTCACCGTCAAGTCGCAGGAGGCACTGCAGGCCGCGCAGCAGCTGGCGGGCGCGCGCCGCAACCCGCAGGTCGCTCCGGTGCATCTGTTGCTCGCGCTGCTCGAGCAGGAGGGCGGCATCGCCGTGCCCGTGCTCAAGCGGCTCGGCGTTTCTCCCGAGTCGGTGCGTGCCCGCGCGAACGAGCAGCTGGACTCCTTCCCGGTGGTCACCGGTGACGCGTCCGCGCTGCCCGAGCTCGGCCAGGCGATGGGCGAGGTGCTGCGCCGCGCCGATGACGAGGCGCGCGGGATGGGCGACCAGTACGTGTCCGTCGAGCACCTGCTGCTCGCGCTGGCGGGCGATCCGAACATCGATCTCCAGTCTTCGCGCGATCAGCTCGCCGACGCCGTGGCGCAGGTGCGCGGCCCGCACCGCGTCACGGACCAGAACCCCGAGGACAAGTATCAGGCGCTCGAGACCTACGGCCGCGACCTCACGAGCGCGGCCGAGGACGGCAAGCTCGACCCGGTGATCGGGCGCGACGACGAGATCCGCCGCGTGATCCAGGTGCTCTCGCGCCGCACCAAGAACAACCCGGTGCTGATCGGCGAGCCGGGCGTGGGCAAGACGGCGATCGTCGAGGGCCTCGCCCAGCGCATCGTGTCCGGCGACGTGCCCGAGTCGCTGCGCAACCGCCGCGTGATCGCGCTCGACATCGGCGCGTTGATCGCTGGCGCCAAGTACCGCGGCGAGTTCGAGGACCGGCTCAAGGCGGTCCTGAAGGAGGTCTCCGACGCCGAGGGCCAGATCATCCTGTTCCTCGACGAGCTGCACACGATCGTGGGCGCCGGCGCCGCCGAGGGCGCCGTGGACGCCGCCAATCTTCTGAAGCCGATGCTCGCGCGCGGCGAGCTGCGCGCCGTCGGGGCCACCACGCTCGACGAGTACCGCAAGCACATCGAGAAGGACGCTGCTCTCGAGCGCCGCTTCCAGCCGGTGATGGTCGAGGAGCCGAGCGTGGAGGACACGATCGCGATCCTGCGCGGCCTCAAGGAGCGCTACGAGGTGCACCACCAGGTGCGCATCCAGGACTCGGCGATCGTCGCGGCGGCGATGCTGTCGCAGCGCTACATCGCGGACCGCTTCCTGCCCGACAAGGCGATCGACCTGATCGACGAGGCCGCGTCGCGGCTGCGCATCGAGATCGACTCCGTGCCCGTCGAGATCGACGAGGTGAACCGCCGCATCATGCAGCTCGAGATCGAGCGGCAGGCGCTCTCGAAGGAGTCCGACGATGCGAGCGCTGCCCGCCGTGAG
>DATEPK010000291.1:0-5596 GCA_035273245.1 Thermoleophilaceae bacterium | reverse complement strand
GGAGCACGTCAACGCCCTTGTAGTCGCGGATGAGGCCGAAGAACAGCACCACGGGACCATGAACCGAGGCGAGCGGCTCGGGCAGCGGCAGCTCGCCCTCCTGTCGCGTGAGATAGTCGAACGCGCCGTGCGCGATCACGTGGACGCTCTCGGCCTCGGCGCCGAGCCGTAGCGCCTCCTGGCGGCCGTGCTCGGAGTGGACCACCACGGCGTCCATGGAACGCAGCAGGCGCCGCCGTGCCGCTGCCTGCCCCGGCCGGCGCTCGTGCGCCACCACGTTGTGCGCGGTGAGGACGCGCGGGCGGCGCGGCGGCAACAGCCAGGCGTCGAGCTGCTCGACGCTCAGCCACTGCCAGTGCACGATGTCCGCGCGCTCCGCATGGCGGCGGTAGCGCAGCATGTCCGGCACGTGCTCGGCGAGCTTCAGCGCACGCCGTCCGGGCGCGCCCAGCGAGCGCGCGGACGCGCGGCGGTAGAACAGCTCGTTCACCGCATACCCGTCCGCGGGCGGCACCGTGCCGTACAGGAAGCGGCTCGTGACGAGCTCGACGTCCGCGCCGGCGCGCGCGAGCGCCGCGGCGAGCGAGCGGTCATACGGTGGCGTGAACGCCGACGGATCCACGAGCTGCACCCTCATTGCCCGGAGGATTCAACCGTGCGCCGCCGCGTTGCGCCGGAAGGCGCTCTGTGGACCCGCTTAATAAAGCTTTCAGCCCGCTCTCCTATCCTGCACGCGATGCTGAGATGGATGCGCCGTCGCTGGGCGTACCTCGCAGGCGGCGCAGCTCTCTTGGTGGGTGCCGCCGTGGCCATATATCTGACGGTCGGTCAACGGCCCGGCGACGTTCTCAACACGAACGTTCCCTTCACGGCTCCTGCTCCAGCTCCACCGCCGCCGGCGAAGAAGAAGCCGAAGGCGCCCGCCGCGACCAACTGGCCTCTCTACGGCTACGACATGCAGCGCACGCACTACATGCCGGCGGCCGACGCCAAGTGGGTGAAGCCGCCGTACAAGCAGGTGTGGGCACGCTCGTTTCACAACCTCATGGAGTTCCAGCCCTCGATCCACGGCGGCCAGATGTTCTTCATCGTGAACAACGGCACCGCCTACTCCCTGCGCACGACGACGGGACGGATCCTGTGGAAGCGAAAGATCGGCTCGCTGGCCGCCTCGTCGCCCACCTGGTACCAGGGCAAGGTCTACTTCACGACGCTCTCCGGCCGCCTGACCGCGGTGAACGCGAAGAACGGGCACATCGTGTGGGCGAAGGACGTGGGCGCCCGCACGGAGTCGCCGCCACTCGCCTACCGCGGCCGCGTGTACTTCGGAGCGGAGAACGACAACGTCTACGCGGTCAACGCCGCCACCGGTAAGCAGATCTGGGTGTACCACGCCGCCGGCGACGTGACGTCGGGACCCGCGTTCTCCAAAGGCCTCCTCTACTTCGGTGACTACGGCGGGAACGTGCAGGCCGTGCGCGCGAGCAACGGCTCGCTCGTGTGGAAGACGCACGAGGCAGGGCTGCCGTTCGGGCGCTCGGGCGGCTTCTACGGCACGCCCGCCATCGCCTTCGGCCGCGTGTACGTTGGCAACCTCGACAGCAAGGTCTACTCGTTCGACGCGAGCAACGGGAAGCTCGCCTGGAGCCACTCCACGGGTGGCTACGTGTACGCCGCGCCGGCCGTGGCCGCTGTGCCGGGCGTCACGCCGACGGTGTTCGTGGGCTCGTACGACCATCGCTTCTACGCGCTCAACGCTCGCGATGGAGGTGTGCGCTGGACCTACTCGGCGAGCGGGCCGATCTCGGGCGCGGCCAGCGTGATCGGCAGGGTGGTCTACTTCTCCACGCTGGATTCCCTTCATACCTACGGGCTCGACGTCAGGAATGGGAAGGTCAAGTTCAGCGTGGCGCGCGGGGCGTACAACCCCGCGGTTTCGGACGGCCGCTGGCTCTACATCACGGGCCACTCGGGCGAGACCGCGTACGAGCCCCTGCATCAGCCGAAGGCCACCGCCGCCATCGGCGCCGCCTCTCGCAAGGCGCACCGCAAACGCGTGCTGAACAAGCGCCACCGGCGCGCGAAGCACCACCACCACGCCCGCAAGCACCACCACAAGCGCAAGCACCACTAGCGACACCCGCGCGGCCCGGGTTAGGGTGTGAGCATCCGCCGCTTCTTCGTCCCACTGCTTGCCGTCGCAGCCTTCCTAGGGCCCGCCGCGGCGCGCGCCGTGGCCGCGCCCGGTGACTTCGATCCGTCCTTCGCCGGCACCGGCTTCGTGGCCCAGGCATTCGGCGACGGCAGCGAGTCCGAATCCGGCCACGGGGTGGTGGCCCAGCCGGACGGCAAGACCGTGGTGGTGGGTTGGGCGGCGCTCGGCGGCAACCCCGTCGGACTGATTGCGCGCTATCAGCCCGACGGAACGCTCGACCCCTCGTTCGGGAATGGCGGCAAGATCCTCGACACCACGTTCAGCCCCTGGGCGGTGACTCTTCAGCCCGACGGCAAGATCGTGGCCGCCGGCGAGGCTGACGGCGGTGGCGGCAACAGCGCATACGCGATCGCGCGGTATCTGCCGAACGGGAGCCTCGACCCGTCGTTCGGAGGCGGCACCGGCAAGGTGAACGTGCTGGTGCACGCGACCGACGTCCAGCAGCGTGCGCAGGCGGTGGCCGTTCAGCCCGACGGGAAGATCGTCGCGGCCGGACTCACGAACGACGGCGCCGGCTTCGTGCGCCTCTTGAGCGACGGCACGCCCGACGCGAGCTTCGGCGGGGCCGGAAGCGTCGACGTCCCGCTGAACACCGTGGGCGGTGCGGAGGACCTGGCCCTGCAGCAGGACGGATCGGCGGTGGCGGCTGTGCCGACGGGCGCCGGGCTGGGCGATGGCTTCACGCTCGTCCGCGTCGATAACCGCGGCGTGCCCGACAGCTCGTTCGGGACCAGTGGCGTACTTCACGTTGCAGCGGCTCCGGGCGACGGCGCTGCCTCGTACGCGGTGGCGATCCAGCCGGACGGCAAGATCGTGGCCGGTGGAGCGGCCGAGACGGGCACCGGCCCGGACGAGTTCGCGATCTACCGTTTCAACCCTGATGGGAGCCCGGACAATTCGTTCTCCGGCGACGGCCAGGAGATCACGCCGGTGGCGCCAAACGGCTTTGATGCGGACGGCTTCTCGCTGATCATCCAGCCGAACGGCAGGATCGTGCTTGCCGGAACCGCCGATCTCTCCTCAGGTACCGAGACGACCTTCGCGTACGTCCGTTACAACCCCTCCGACGGCAGCCTCGACCCGAGCTTCGGCAACGGCGGCATCGAGCTCTCGCCATTCCCCGCCGGTTGGGAAAGGGAGGGCTTCGAGGACGCGCGGCTCGCCTGCAACGGCGACATCGTGGCCACCGGATACGCCAGCACGTCGCCGAGTGCGCACGCGCTGTTCTTCACCACCCGCATCGCGGGCGACCCCCTCGTCTGTCCCACCGCAGCGGGTCCCGTTCCGCCGGCGCCTGCGGCAGCGGATCACACGAAGCCCCACGCGCGCATCCGCAAGCTGCCGCGGGTGATACGTCAGGCCAAGCTCAAGCGCTTCTCCGGCACAGCCAGCGATGACCGCGGCGTGGCGAAGGTGGAGATCGCACTGCTGCGCAGGGTGGGCAAGGTGGCGGCGTTCTCCAAGCGCTCGAAGGCGAAGGCGACCTGCCTCTGGCTCCGGAGCCCGCGGGCGAAGTTCAGGAGGCTCAAGCCGAGGCACGGCAGGTGCGGGTCCGCCCGCTGGCTCCGCGCATCCGGCACCACGTCCTGGGCTTTCAAGCTCCGCAAGCACCTGCCGCCGGGCAGCTACGTGCTCTACGTGCGCGCCACCGACACGAGCGGCAACACCGAGACGAGCTTCAGCAGTGCCCGCGGCAACCGCGCCGCGTTCCGCGTGAAGAAGCACTAACCCGGCACGCTCTCAGCCGCCGCCCCGGCGGAGCTCTCCACACGCCCGCCGCGCGTTCGGGGCGGGCCGCGTCTGAGCGCGATGGCGATGCCGAGCAGCGTCCAGGCGATCGGGTCCTCGAGGAAGTCCGCATAGAGCAGCGTGTGGAACACAAGTGCGGCGAACGCCGCGGCAACGGCCATGCGCCCGAACAGCCGGGCGCCCGGCTCCTCCCTTCGCAGCCGCAGCAGACCGCCGAACAGGAGCCGGAAGGACGCCACGAGGACGAACAGGTAGGCCGCCAGGCCGATCACCCCCTGCTCCGCCGCGACCGTGATCGGGATCGTGTGCGATGCGGAAGCCGCCTGCGCCTGGCCCTTCTTCTCGCGCGCCCTGAAGCGCTCGGCGAACGATCCCGAGCCATACCCGTAGATCGGACGGTCGGCGAACATCCTCAGGCCTCCGCGCATGAGGTCCACGCGGCCGCTGGTGGCTCGGTTGAGCGACTTGGCGGAATGCCCCTGAAGGTGCACCGAGCCCGGGATGGCGAACACCACGATCGCCAGCACGGCGACCGCGGCAACCGACGCCGCTATCACGGGGGCCGCGCGCCAGCGCACCGCCGCGAGCACGGCGAGCCCCACGAGCAGCGCCGCAAAGCTCGACTGCGAGAGGCTGAGCACGAGCCCCACCCACAGGACGGCCAGGAGCACCGTGACCCACACAACGTGCCGCCGGCGGCGCGACCACAAGAGCAGCGTCGCGAGGAGCACCATCACGATGGCCAGGTAGCGCCCGTAGATGTTCGGATCGAAGAACAGCGAGTTCACGCGGAAGTACGAGCGGAACTGGTTCGCCTCGAGCACCTTGGGGTTCCACAAGAGGCGCTTGGTGGCGAACTCGCCCACGCCGATCGCCACGAACACGAGTGAGAGGCCGACGGTCACGCGCAGGCACCAGGTCTCGAGGCGCGCGGTCCACTCGAGCGACGTGATGAGCTTGAGCAGCAGCGCGAACGGGATATAGAAGAACGCGACGTTCTTCAGCGCGGTCTCGAAGTCGGTGGAGTACACCGACTGCACCGAGTAGAGCGTCACCGCGATCAGGAGCGCGAGCTCCACGTAGCCGGGCGAGCGTTCGGCGGGCGCGAGCCGGTAGCCGTTCTCGGCACCCATGGGACGCGGCCGCAGGCGCTCCCACACGTACGCGAGCCCGCCCCCACCCACGACGATGTAGAGCGGGACGAGCAGCAGGGCCGACTGACCGCCGGCCTGCACCGGGATGCGGAACGGGAGCGCCGCCACCGCGAGAACCGGCATGAGCAGCGGCCGCCGCAGGAACAGCGCGGCGAGCGCGACCATCACGACGATGCCGACAACACCGAGCGCCAGCAGCTCCGCGGGATGGGAGCGGAGCGTCTCGAGCTGGCTCGAGTTCCACAGCTCACCCAGCAGCAGCACGGGCGTGAGCACCAGCGCGGCGAGCGCCGCCCACGCGCGGGCGCGCGGCGTGGCAAGGAAGAACGCGCCCGCGGCGGCAAGCGAGGCCGCGACCATGCCGATGCCCTTGAAGCCGGTGGCTACCGCGAGAGGAGCGACCACACCCGCCTCGTCACATCGCTGAGCTCGACGTCGCCCGCGAGACTCGACGCCCACTCCGAGCTGCCCGCCCGGA
>DATEPK010000290.1:0-7937 GCA_035273245.1 Thermoleophilaceae bacterium | reverse complement strand
AAGCGCGCCCAGCCGGTGCGCGTGGTGGCGGTGAGCTCGGCGCGGATCTTCCAGCGGTTGAGCGTGGTGGCGTAGTAGCCGGGCGACGCCTCCTCGTTGGCGTGCGAGAACGTCGTCCGCTCGTGAGTCGTATCGACGGTGCGAACCGTCCCCGTTGTGGGCAGGGACACGATGTCACCCATCGCGGCGCAGCCCGTGCCCGACAGATGCGTGGCGCTGAACCCCCACGTGACGGGATGTGAGTACTTGTAGCCGCCGCCGTCCGCGCCGTCTGTGTTCGGGCTGTACTGCACCATGCCGAACGGCGTCGTGGCTCCGGGGAACACGCCGCCGGTCTCGGTCCCTGACAGCGGGCGGACGAAGGCAGCGAGGTCCGCCGGCTGCGAGGAGTCGGACACCGCGCGCGAGGCGCCGTCGAGCGACCCGATCAGGACGAGCGCGAATGCGACAGCCAGCGCGAAGGCGCGCGGGAAGGCCGCGCTCAGCCGTCCAGGCTGCAATGCGAGAGGTAAGGCAGGGACACCGAGCGAGACACATTAGCCACCGCGGTTAAGCTCGGCAGATGAGCTCAGAAACCGTCAGCATCGTGACAGGCGTCGACTTCGTCTCCGTCCCAACACAGGATCTCGAGCGGGCCGTCGACTTCTACGGCAGCAAGCTCGGGCTGCGCCGCTCCGTGCACATGCCCGAGCGCAACTACGCCGAGTTCGAGACCGGCTCGGTCACGCTCAGCGTGGTCAACCCGGAGAAGATGGGGATCGGCGAGTTCCGGCCCAACGCGAACCATTTCGCGCTGCACGTCGACGATGTGGCCGCCGCGCGCGAGGAGCTCGAAACGCGCGGCGTCACCTTCATGGGCGAAATCTTCGACACGGGCGTATGCCACATGGCGTTCTTCACGGACCCGGATGGCAACGCGCTGTTGCTGCACCACCGCTACGCGCCGAGAGAGACGGAGAGCTAAGCCTCAGCCCGTTCGACCGACAGTGCGGCGGTGCGCTCGCGGGGCAGTGGCCGGCGCCAGAACAGAACGGCGCCGGCCACGCCAAGCCCGACCGCCACGGCAAGCGCTGCCGCGGCACCGGCCCCCGAGGGCTTGGTGCTCATCACGAACACCACCGCGAGCGTCAGCGTCCAAGTGGTGACCTTCGCGCTCCAGGACAGCGGGTCGCGCATCAGCTGCTGGGCCCGGGCGGAGAGGCCCGCCGTCTGCAGCTCGCGTTTGAGCGCTCGACCGCGGCTACCTTCGATGCCTGCGCCGCAGACCACGATGAGCGCCAGCCCGACAAGGCCGGCGATGATCCACCCGCTGGACCAGCTCCATTCCTTCTGCGTCATGTAGGCGCCACTCGCAAGGAGGCCGATCGTGGCGACCGGAAACGCGCGCACGACCTTGCCGATCAGCATCCCCCAGCCGGCGGCCTCCCGAGGGCTCTCTGAGTCGCGCAGCCGAAAGGCCGCGAAGCCGGCCAAAGCCGCGGCCGCCGTGGCCAGAAGCATCGACACCAAATGCACGAACAGAGCCAGTGAATAAGCGCTCATCGAGTCCCTTCCTCCCGTACCTTTAAGCTGTCACTAGAGTGCGCTATATCCATTAGAGTGTACTTTACTGAAATGACGACAGTCAAGCGCGCATACCGGTCTCCCCGCCGCCGAGAGCAGGCGCAGGCCACTCGTCAGCGGATCCTTGCTGCCGCGCGCCGCCTGTTCATCGCGAACGGCTATGGCGCGACCACGGTCGAGAGCATCGCCCGGCACGCCGGGGTGGCGGTGCAGACCGTCTATGCCAGCCTGGGGTCCAAGCGCGCAATGCTCTTCGCGCTACTCGATCAGATGGCCATCGACGCGGATCTGCCGCGCATGGAGGCCACCGTGGCAGCCGCAGCAGGCGATCCGCCGCGGCAGTTGCGCGAACGCGTCGCGTTCAGCGCTCGGTTCTATGCAAAGGGCGGGAAGCTGATCGACATCGCCCGGACCGTGTCCGGGGTCGAGGAGGACCTGCAGGCGATGTGGCGCGAGGGCGAGTCCCGCCGGCACCGTGCGGCCAGAGCGCTGGTGGACGAGTGGAAGCGCGCGGGTGTGCTCGCACCCGGGCTGAGCGCGGCAAGGGCGACCGACATCCTCTGGGCGCTCAGCGGGCCGGACACATTCCGCCTCTTCGTGGTCGAGCGGCGGTGGGGCATCGCGCGCTTCGAGGAGTGGCTCTACGACACGCTCGCGGCGGCGCTGTTCGGCTAGGCGGCGAAGCGCTGCGCGGACCGCGCGCGGCGCTTTGCCGCCTCCACCTCGCGGTCCTTCGGCGGAGCGTTCGTCACGAGATCGGCCAGCAGGTGCGACGTGATGTGGGCGATCTCGTGCACCGCGCGATTGAAGGCTTCCTCGTTGGCCTGCGACGGCTTGTTCATGCCGCTCACCTTGCGGACGTACTGAAGCGCCGCTTCGCGGATCTCCTCGTCAGTGGTGGCCGGCTCGAAGTTGTAGAGGGTGCGGATGTTTCGACACATGCACCCAACCGTACAGCCCCGCGGCCGCGGCGGCTATGACTGCTCGGGCGCGGTGTTCGACACGAGCCGGAACCAGACGATCGTCATCGGCTCATCGTCGTCGAGCCGCCAGCCGGGCTCGCCCAGCAACACGGCGGTCTCGTCACGGCAGCCGTCATAGAAGCGCCGCTGGTCGGCGCGCCACTCGTCCAGGGTGGCCGCGCCGGCGCTCTCGGCGTTCACCACGTCGGGTGTGATCTGGCCGAACGGCAGGACCACCACGCGCGTGACCTCCACATCGCCCCAGCGGCGGCCGTCCTGGTCGCGAATAGGGAGCTTCATGCCGAGGCTTGGAGTGCCGCCCTCGAGCTCCCACTCGCGGGCGAGCGAGATCGCGGCGGTCTTGCGGCCCTCGAGGATGGCGCGGATGAGGCGCTCGCCTGATCCGTCGTCGCTTTCGTGGCCGAACTCGAGGAAGGGCTCGCGTGCATCGCGCCAGGGCGAGAGCGGAATCTCGGCCGTGATACGGGTGCCGCCGCCCGCTGGGCTGTCGATCTCGAGCTTGCCGCCGAGCGACTCCACGCGGTCCACGAGCCCGGCGAGGCCGGAGCCGCCCTCCACCGTGGCGCCGCCCACGCCGTCGTCCGACACGGTCGCGTGGATGGCGCGGCCGCTCTGGGTGATCTCCACCTTCACGGCCGAGGCGTTCGCGTACTTGGAGGCGTTGGTGGCGGTCTCTGAGACCAGGTAGTAGAGCGTGACCTCCACCACGTCCGGAAGACGGCGCTCGGGCAGCGACACCACCTCGAGCGGGACCGTGAGCCGCGCCGCGAGCGTGTCGAGCGGCTGCGCGAGACCGCACTCCACAAGGCCGGACGGATGGAGGCCGCGCGACAGCTCCTGCAGTTCCTTCAGCGCCGCGCCGGCCTCGTCCTCGACCGTGGCGAGCAGCCTGGCCGCGTTCTCGGGATCGGAGCCGAGCTGGCGGCGGGCCAGCTTTACGAGGTTTCCGAGGGCGAGCAGGCGCTGTTGCGCGCCGTCGTGAAGGTTGCGGCCGATGCGGCGGCGCTCCTCGTCGGCGGCCTGCACCACGCGCGCGCGTGAGGCGTTCACCTCCATCTCGCGCTCGCGCAGGGCGATCTCGTGCCGCCGGCGCTCGATCTCGGCTGCGGCCCGCGAGGCGAAGATGAACAGCGCCGCCAGCTCCTCGTCAGTCGCCTCTAGGCGCCGCTTGGATTGCACTCCGATGTAGCCGAGCCGCTGGCCGTCGGAGCCGCGCAGCACGATGGCGAGGTAGCCGTCGAGGTCGTATTTCGCCACCAGGGTGTCGTTCGGGAAGTCGGCGCGCACGCCGCTCGGGATCGACACCACGTCGCGGTCGAGCGTGAGCGCACACGGCGACTCGGCGAGCGCGAACTCCACTCCCTCCCCGAGCGAGTCCGCAGCACCGGGCCAGGCGGCGATGGTGCGGCCGCGGAGCGGCGGGTCACCGATGTACTCGGCTACGAAGGCCACCTCGGCGCCGAGCGCCTCCGCCACGTTCCTCACGAGCGAGCGGAAGAACGCCTTGCCCACGACGGGCGCTGTGCCCGCGGCGATCGTGCGGAGCAGATCGCGCTCGGTTGCTTCCTGCGAGGAGGCGAGGGGAGCAGTCATAGAACGAGTGAGGCCATGCGCAGAGCCATGCCGATCGTAGCGCCAGGGATCGCCCCTGACAGTGGTGCTAACCGCCCCTCCGACGTTCGGCCATGAACCTTGATCCCCCCGATCGGAGGGGTTAGCTTCACCATGCCAATCGGCCCACACAACAACAGGAGGACGATCTGATGATCGACCACTCCGGCATGCCTCTCGGCAAGCAACGCGCCCGTCACGACCCGCGCACCCTCCAGCTTGCCGACTACCTCATCACCGAGGCGCTCCCGCCGGCGCCCGCCAGCTGCAACTGGGGAAAGAAGATCCCAGACAAGAGCTGGGGCATGATGCTCAACGACGAGATCGGCGACTGCACCTGCGCGGCGGCCGCGCACATGGTGCAGGACTGGACGTCGAACAGCGGCAGCGAGGTGACCATCGGCGACGACGACGTCCTCAAGGCGTACGAGAAGCTGAGCGGCTACGACCCGGTGACGAAGGAGAACGACAACGGCTGCGTCGAGCTCGACGTGCTCAAGTACTGGCGCAAGACCGGAATCGGCCACCACAAGTTCGACGCCTTCGTCTCGCTCGAGCCGAAGAACCACGATCACGTACGCGACTCGATCCACCTGTTCGGCGGGGCGTACATCGGCCTCGCGCTGCCGATCTCGGCACAGCGGCAGACCACCTGGACCGTGCCGCCCGGCGGCCCCACCGGCAAGGGAGCGCCAGGCTCGTGGGGCGGCCACGCCGTGATCCTCACCGGCTACAACCAGCGCCGGGTCACCTGCGTTACCTGGGGCGAGGAGAAGCAGATGACGTGGGAGTTCCTCGACGCCTACTGCGACGAGGCGTACGCGCTGCTAAGCGTGAAGGACTGGACGCCCGCGAAGCACAACCCGGACGGGTTTGATGTGGACGCGCTGAGGCACGACCTCCAGATGATCAAGGACCACGCCGTTCACGCTGTCGCGTGAACAGGTCATAGGTCATGGGTCATGGGTCATAGGGGCGTTCTCCTATGACCTATGGCCCTATGACCTATGACCCTTCCAACACTTCTTTCGCGATAGCGAAAGCGCTGTTGGCGCGCGGTACTCCCGCGTATATCGCCGTGTGAAGGATCACCTCGGCTATTTCGTCCGGGGTCAGGCCGTTCGTTATCGCCGCCTTCACGTGCATCCCGATTTCGTTCTCGGCTCCGAGGCTGACGAGCGCCGCGAGTGTGATGCAGCTTCTGGTCTTTCGGTCGAGGCCGGGGCGCGACCAGATCTCGCCCCATGCGTAGCGCGTGATGAAGTCCTGGAAGGGCTCGGTGAACGGGGTGGTGTTCGCCACGGCGCGGTCCACGTGCTCGTCGCCGAGCACCTCGCGGCGCGTCTTCATGCCCTGCTCGCGGTCGCTCATTCTGCCTCCAGGTGGTCGAGGATCAGGTCGGTGACCTCCTGCGCGCGCTCCACGTTCGCGAGATGCGCCGCCGGATCGAGGATCTCGAGGCGCGCGCCGCGGATGCTCTCGGCGATCAGCTTCGCGTCAGGATCGGGCGGTGTGGAGGGATCCTGCGCGCCTGCAATCACGAGCGTGGGCGCGCTGATGCGCGCGAGGTCGTTCCGTAGGTCGAGCCGTTCGAGCACCCCGCAGAGCTCCGCATAGCCGTCGTCGGGCTGCGACTCGATCATCGCCCGGAAGCGCGCCGCCACGGCCGGCTGGCTCTCGCGGAAGCCGTCCGTGAACCAGCGGCCGAGCCCCGCCTCCGCGACGCTTTCGGTGCCGTGCTCGCGCACCTGGGCGATGCGCTCAGCCCACATGTCCGGGTTGCCGAAGCGGGCGCTCGTGCAGAGCAGGACCAGGCGGTCGATGCGCTCCGGCGCGTTTGCGGCCAGCCACATCCCCGTGGCGCCGCCGAGCGAGAGTCCGCAGAAGTGCGCGCGCTCGACCCCGTTCAGGTCGAGCAGGTGGAGGACGTCGTGGCCGAGGTCGGCGATGTCGTATGGCCCGGGTGGTACGGACGACGCACCGTGCCCGCGCGTGTCGTAGCGCAGCACTCGGAAGCCGATCGACAGCGCCGGCACCTGCGGCGCCCACATCTCCATCGACGCGCCGAGCGAGTTCGACAGCACGATTACGGGCGCGTCGTGCGGGCCGTTGATGCGGTGGTTCAGCTCGACGCTCACGAGCGGCGGGCCTCCAGCGCGCGGTCCACGAGCTGCCGGGCCACGCCGAGGTAGTTGTCCGGGCTGAGAGCGGCGTCGAGCCCGTCTTCCCCGAGCGCATCCATCACGGCCGCCTCGCTCGCGAGCACGTCGCGCACGGGCCGCCCGTCAGCGAGCGCGGTGCGCGCGGCGCTCTCCACCAGCTCCTGCGCGCGCCCGCGGCCGAGGCTGGGCGTGAGCGCGGTGACGACGCTTTCGGTCATCAGGAGGCCGCCCGTGGCGTCGAGGTTCGAGCGCATGCGCTCGGCGTCCACCTCGAGCCCCTCAAGCACTTCGCGCAACGCCACAGCCGCAGACCCGGTGAGCCGCAGGAGCTCGGAGATCGTCTCCCATTCCGCCTGCCATGTGCCCGCCCCGCGCTCGTGCTCCTGCGCCATCGTGGCGAGCATCGTCGACACGAGCCCGGGCACGCGGGCGGTGCACGCCCGTACCGCGATTGCGCCGACCGGATTGCGCTTGTGCGGAAGCGTCGACGATCCGCCGCGGCCCTCTCCCCCGCCCTCGGCCACCTCGGCCACCTCGGTCTGCGCGAGCAGCACGATGTCGAGAGCCACCGTGCCGATCGCTCCGCTTGCCTCCCCGAGCGCGCACGCGAGTCGCGCCGGAACCATGCGCACCGTGTGCCATGGCAGTGCCGGCTCGGGCAGCTCGAGCGAGCGCGCCACCTTCCCCACAACCTCGAGCGCATCCTCGCCGAGGGCGGCCAGCGTGCCCACCGCGCCGCCGAGCTGCAGGGCCAGGCCCTCGTTGTCGCGGATGTCCGTGAACTGCCAGATCGCCTCGTCGAGCCCGGAAAGCCATATGGCGGCTTTCAGCCCGAACGTGGTGGGTGCCGCCTGCTGGAGAAGAGTGCGCCCGGCCATCGGCGTGTCGCGATGGCGCTCCGCGAGGGCGGCGCACGCGTCGGCGGCGCCGCGCAGATCCTCGATCAGCGGGGCGAGCGCGCGGTGCGCCACGAGCATCGCCGCGCTGTCAACGACGTCCTGGCTCGTGGCGCCGCGGTGGAGGTGCGCCGCGGCGTCGCCCGGCAGCTTGGCTCGCAGCGCCGCGAGCAGCCCGGGCACGGGTGTGCCCTTGTCCGCCACCGACCGCCCGATCTCACCGATGTCGAACTCGTCGGCCACGCAGGCGGCCGCGATCGCCTCGGCCGCCTCGGGCGGGGCGGTGGCGCGGGCCAGCGCGGCCTCGAAGTCGAGCATCGCCTGAAGCCAGGCGCGGTCGCTCACCTCGCCGGCCACGCGGCCGCGAGAGAAGAAGCCCTCAAAAAGCCCGGTCACGAGCCAGATTGTGGTCTGGGACGGTCGATCCGCGGATGCCAGGGGCCGCACGGGAGCGGAGCGATAGCAGCGCTATCGCGAGCGAGCGGGTGGTCGCTGGCGCCGCGGAGCGGCCATATCCAGACCGCAAGATGGCGAGTGGCCGGGCTCTATAAAGAGAAGAAGACAGTCTCGTTTTCCCCTTGGAGGTGGATGTCGAAGCTGTAGCCGTCGTCCGACTTCGTGGCCATCAGCGTCTCAGACGCGGCGGTCGCCGGGAGTGACGACAGCACCGGGTCCTCCGCGTTCGCGGCCTCCTCCTCGGGAAAGTAGATGCGCGTGACGAG
>DATEPK010000289.1:0-7687 GCA_035273245.1 Thermoleophilaceae bacterium | reverse complement strand
TTCGTCGCGCACCACGCCAGCGGCCGGATTGCCGCAGCCGCCATGCACGACGATCACCCTGTCCGCCACGACCCGGCAAGCTACCGGCGTGGCGCGACTCGTGCTCTGGGACATAGACGGCACGCTGGTGGACTCGGCCGGACTCGGGCGTGATGCGTTCGTGGAGGCGTTCGAAAAGGTGACCGGGGTGCAGCCCGAGCACTTCGTGCCGTTCGCGGGGCGCACCGACCCCGAGATCGCGCTGGACCTCCTCGCGGCCGCCGGGATCGAGGACGGCGAGGGCCTCCTCCCCGACTTCGAGCGCGCCCTAGCGGATTCGATGGCGAGCCGGGCGGACTTGATGCGCGAGCGGGGCAGGGCGCTGCCGGGCGTGCACGATGCACTCACGCGGGTGCGGAGCGAGCCGGGCGTCACCCAGTCGCTCCTCACCGGCAACATCGAGCCGAACGCAGGGGTGAAGCTCGGCGCGTTCCGGCTGGACGAGCTGCTCGACATGGAGATCGGCGCGTACGGCTCGGACCATCGCCGGCGTGGCGAGCTGGTGGCGGTGGCGCGGCGGAAGGCGCTCGACCTTCGCGGCATCGCGTTCCAGCCAGAGGAGATCGTGCTCGTGGGGGACACGCCGCTCGACGTCGCGGCCGCGATCGAGGGCGGAGCGCGGGCGGTGGGCGTGGCCACCGGACCGTACGGCGAGGACGAGCTGCTCCATTCGGGGGCTGACGCGGTGCTGCCGGACCTGGCGGATATCGACTCAGTGCTCGGCGCCGTGCTCGGCTGAGCTCCCGAGCGCCCACCGTTCCATCTCAGGCCAGGGGCCGTAGCCCGAGTCGGTGTTGAGATGGCCGCCGCGCTCGACCACGCGCACGGGCACGCCAAGCGGTTCGCCGTAGAGCTGGAGCGCGCCCTCGGGACAGTACGGGTCGTCGTCCGCGGCCACGATCTCGGTGGAGCCCGCCGCCCGCGCCACGTCCTCTGGCTCGACGGCGAGCGGAAAGAAACCCTGCACACCGGGCAGCTCCACCGACGGGCTTGGCGGGGCCACAAGCAACACGCGCTCGGCGGCGGCGCCGTCCGCCAGGCGCGCATGCTGAAGCCACAGCACGCAGCCGAGCGAATGGCACAGCACCACCAGCCCGCCCGGCTCGCGCGCCAGCTCGGTGTCGAGCGCCTCGAGCCAGCGATCGAGCCGGGGTGCGTCCGGCTCGGGCAGCTCGGGATAGCTCACCCGGTGGCCGCGCCCGGCCAGGCGCCGCGCGAGCCAGCTCTGCCAGTGGTCCGGCCCGGAGCCCTGCCAGCCGTGGAGGATGAGAAAAGGCACCTGAAGCGGATCATCCCCCAGAAACACCTCGCTCCCGCCGGGGGGGAGGCGGGAGCGAGGGAGGGGAGTCGTTCAAAAAAGGCGCTAGGGGTGACAGCGCAAAGCGGCGGCTACGAAGACCGAGGGTCCAGCCCAATCAAGGGCCATCTGATTGGCTCGAGTCTGGCGGCCGTGCATGCCGAGCAGATTCGCAGCCTGGGTGCCGTCTCAAAAGGTGGCTGCCTGGCATCTGGCGGTGTGGCGCCCCGGCACCGGGGAGGTGCGGCTAACCCCCCGCCGCATGGCCCCATCTGGGGGCAACGCTAAGGCGTGGCGGTCACCGCCCTCTCAGATGAGCTGTGCCGCCCCGCCCGGCTTCACCGTCAAGGCGGCTGACGGAGGCGCAGCGCCAGGCGGGAAGAGGCCGAGCACCGAGCCTCCGAAGCCGCCGCCGATGAGCCGCGCGCCGGCCGCCCCCGCGCCCTTCATCGCATTCACCGCGGCCTCCACCTCGGGTGTCGACACCTCGTAGAGGTCACGCAGCCCGGTGTGCGAGGCGTCGAGCAGCCGCCCGAGCTGAGGTAGGTCGCCCTCGGCGAGCGCGGCCGCTGCGGAGTCCACGCGCGCGTTCTCCTCGAGCACGAAGCGCGCCCGCTTCGCCAGCGGCTCGGGCAACCGCGCCACCTCGTCCGGCGAGGCCGCGCTCAGCCATTCCAGCCCGAGCAGCTCGCGGGCCCGGGCGCACTCGGCGTAGCGCTCGTTGTATCCGGACGCCGCGTTCTCCCGCGCCACGCCGCTGTCGAGCGTGGCGAGCGTCCAGCCGCTCAGGTCAAGCGGCACCTGCCGCAGCTCGAGCGAGGAGAAGTCGATCCGCATCGCGTGTCCCTCCGTGCAGAAGAGAGCGGCCAGCTGATCGAGCAGCCCGGAGCTCGCGCCCACCCAGTCGTTCTCCACGCGCGAGCACGCGCGCGCCAGCTCGATCCGCTCCATCTCCCGGCCGTCCGCGGCGAGGATGGCGAGCGCGAGCGCCGTGCTGAGCGCCGCGGAGGAGGACAGCCCCGCGCCACGCGGCAGATCGGCCTCGATCGAGAGCCGCATGCCCCGCGAGGGGCGCAGCTCCGCCACGAGCCCGCGCGCGTACGCCCTCCAGCCGGGGACGGGCTCTGCGTGCGCGAGCGAAAAAGCGTCGCGTTCGCCCAGGTCGAGCGCCTCCACCTCCACCAGCTCGCCGGCGAGCGGCTCCGCAACCACCGTCACTCCGAGCGCTATCGCGAACGGCAGCGCGAGACCGCCGTTGTAATCGGTGTGCTCCCCGATGAGGTTCACACGGCCGGGGCCACGGGCACGCACGGAACTCGCGCATTCGGCGATAGGTCGGTACGTTGCCATAACCGGTATGGAACTGAGAGCTCACAGGGCTTCCCTGGTGCTCGCCGAGACGTTCACGATTGCGCGCGAGTCCCGCGACGTCGAAGAGGTGGTGCACGTCGAGCTGGAGCACGACGGCATCGTCGGTTACGGCGAGGGCGCGCCCGTGGACTACTGGGGCGAGAGCCAGGACTCGATCATCGCGTTCCTCGAAGAGGAAGCTCCCGCGCTGATCGGAGGCGATCCGTACGCCCGCGAGTACATCGGCCGCCGTCTCGCGATGCGGCCCGGCGAGCAGGGCGCGAAGCAGGCGATCGACGCCGCGCTGCACGACTGGCTCGGCAAGCGCCTCGGCGAGCCGCTCTGGCGCGTGCTCGGCCTCTCGCCCACGAGCCCGCCCACCTCGTACACGATCGGGATCGACTCGATCGAGGGCACGATCGACCGCACGCGGCGCGCGTCGGGCTTCAAGGTGCTGAAGGTGAAGGTCGGCCGCCCGAACGACCTCGAGCGGCTGAAGGCGGTGCGCGAGAACAGCGATGCGCGCATCCGGATCGACGGCAACGAGGGCTGGACGATCGAGACCGCGCGCGAGCTGATGCCGGCGCTCGTGGAGATGGGCATCGAGTTCGTGGAGCAGCCGTTCCCGGCGGCGGACATCGACAGCTTCCGCGCCCTGCGCGAGCTCGAGCCGCGCATCCCGGTGGTGATCGACGAGGGCTGCAAGGACCTGCTCGACGTGGCCCGCGTGGCCCGCTATGCGGACGGCGTGAACATCAAGCTCGCCAAGTCCGGCGGGATCCGCGAGGCGCTGAGGATGATCCACGCTGCGAGGGCGCTTGGCCTTCAGGTGATGCTGGGCTGCATGGTCGAGTCGGAGCTCGGCATCGCGGCCGCCGCTCAGATAGCGTCACTCGTGGACTACGTGGACCTCGACGGACACCTGCTGATCTCGAACTCGCCGTTCACCGGGCTCGGCCTGCGGGACGGCGGCGTGGTCGCGTCCGCCGATCCCGGCCTCGGCGTGCGGCCCGAGTGAGCGCGGAACGGCTGGCGGTCCTCACCGAGGGCCTCTTCGACGATCACCACGCGAAGACCGCGCACGGCGTGATCCGCTACGGCACGCGCGAGGTGGTGGCGGTGGTGGATTCGAGCCAGGCGGGGCGGACCGCCGCCGAGGTGGTGCCGTTCTGCGAGAAGCCGGTGCCGATCGTGGCGACGATCGCCGAGGCGGTGGAGCGCGGGGCGAACACGCTGCTGATCGGCGTGGCGCCGACGGGCGGCAAGCTGGACGCCTCCTGGCGGGCCCTGGTGATCGAGGCGATCGACCGCGGACTCGACGTGGAGGCGGGGCTGCACACGATCCTCGCCGAGGACCCGGAGTTCAGCACCGCCGCCGAGCGTCACGGCGTGAAGCTGCGCGACCTGAGACTCGTGCCCGCCGACCTTGGCGTGCCGCGTGGCCCGAGCGCCCGCCGCCCCGGGGTGCGCGTGGTGCACAGCGTGGGCTCGGACGTGGCGATCGGAAAGAAGGCGGTGACGGTGGAGCTGGACGCCGCCGCGCGTGCGCGAGGCATCGCCTCGGTCTACGTGCCCACCGGGCAGACCGGCGTGGCCATCGCCGGCTGGGGCATCGCGGTGGACCACGTGCTGGCCGACTATGTGGCCGGCGCCGCCGAACGGCTCGTGGACGAGGGCGGCGAGCGGGGCGAGCTCCTCTTCGTGGAGGGCCAGGGCTCGCTGTTTCACCCGGCATACTCGGCCGTCACGCTGGGCCTGCTGCACGGCTCTCTGCCCGACGTCCTGATCCTCGCGCACCGGGCGGGCGCCACACACTTCTCCGGCTATCCCGACCTGCCGCTCCCCTCGCTGCCGGACCTGGTCAAGGCCTATGAGGGGATCACCCGTCCGCTGCGGCCCGCCCGCGTGGCCGCCGTGGCGCTCAACACCTCCGGAATCGCCAGCGACGAGGAGGCGCGGGCCGCAATCGCGGAGGCAGAGGACGAGACCGGTCTCCCGGCGGACGACCTCGTTCGCTTCGGCGCCGACCGGGTACTCGATGCTGTGTTAACAGCGTTTGAACGGCCGGATTAGCACTTACCCTATGAGCATGCGACTGCTGGGTGAGGACCCGGCGGCGACACTGCCGGGTCCCGCAAGAGAGATAACCGTAGAGCCGATCGAAGTTCCCCGCGAGACACCGCGGCCCGAGCCGGTGCCGGAGCCCGATCCGGCGCCGCCCGCGGATCCCGAGCGGGAGCCTCAGCGGGAGCCGGAGAAGGTCCCGGCGTGACCGCTTCCGCTCCCGACCTGATCGAGCCGGTTGTGGGCTTTCGCAAGTGGAGGCTCGTGCGCGATCGGCTCTCCTCGCCATTCATCCCGCTTCGCTGGGAGGAGGCGGAGGTGCACGCCGAGTGCTTCCCCGCCAACCGCACGCTCCTCTTCGGCAAGGGCTGGCTCGACGAGCCTCACCGCGCACCGCACCCCGACTGCAAGTGCGGCATCTACGCCTACCACCGGCCTCCCAGCCGCGGCCCGATCCCGTACCTCGACCGCATCACCGGCATCGTGGCCCTCTGGGGCAAGATCGAGGTGCACCGCGACGGCATGCGCGCCGAGCATGCGCGGATCGGGGCGCTTGCCTATCTGGCAGATCTGGGGCGCGACCACGAGCGGCGCGTGCGTTACATCGCCGACGGGCTCGGCGTGGACGTGATCGAGCAGTCGGAGCTCGCGCTCGCGGCGCAGGGCTACGGCAGGAAGCTCCCCGCGGAGATGATCCCCTGAGCGGCCGGCGGTTCCCGGTCTGGCCGATCGTCTGCCTCGCCCTGTTCATCGCGATATGGGCGGTATCGACGATCTACCTCGCGGTCGCCCTCGCGCTCTGCGTGGCGGTGCTGATGCTCGTCTACTGGGTGATCAGCCAGATCCCGGCGCTCCTGAGCGGGGAAGCCGGACGGCGGCGCGAGCCGGAGCCTGAGCCGAAGCCCGCTCCTCCCAGGCGGCGCCGCTCCCGCTGAGCCGCGTTCTGTCACGCTTCGCGCGTGGGCTCCGACGTCACAGTCGAGTCACGCGGGGCGCTGGCGATCGTGCGCATCGACCGCCCGCCGGCGAATGCGCTCAACCCCGCGCTGCTCGAGGAGCTCGAGGCCGCGCGCGCCGAGCTCGCAGCGGATCCTCCCGGGGCGGTGGTGATCGCCGGCCGCGAGGGCTTCTTCTCCGCCGGCGTGGACCTCAAGCTCGTGCCCACCATGGGCCCGGACGACCAGCGGGCGATGGTGAACGGCATCAACCAGCTCGTGCTCGGCTGGTACTGCTTCCCACGGCCTGTGGTGGCGGCGATGACCGGCCACGCGATCGCGGGCGGCATGGTGATCGCCCTGTGCGCCGACTACCGCGTGGGCGCGAGCGCGGGCAAGCTCGGCCTCACCGAGCTGCGGGCCGGCGTGCCCTACCCGGTCGCCGCCATCCGGCTGGTGCGCGCCGAGCTGGCTCCGCCGGCCGCTCGTGCGCTGGCCCTGCGTGCGCACCTGGTCGAGCCGGACGAGGCGTTGCGGCTCGGCCTCGTGGACGAGCTGGCGGGGCCGGGCGAGGTGCTCGAGCGGGCGTGCGACGTGGCGGAGCAGATGGCGGCGTTTGGCGGGGATGCCTACGCGCGGACCAAGCGCGCGCTGCGCGAGGAGACGCTGCGCGACATCGAGGAGGCGGTGCAGGCGGGCGATCCGCTCCTCGGCTCCTGGCTCGCCGACGCTCAGCGCACGCCCGGTTAGGCGCCCCGCACCGAGTCCGTCACGCGCTCGAGCGCCGAGCGGAGGGCGCGCGCCTCGGCGGCTCCGAGCTGGGGGGCGAAGTGCTCAGCGAGGCAGCGTTCGTACACGGGCCACATGCGTCCGAGCACCCGGCGACCAGCCGGCGTTACGACGGCGTAGGCGCCACGGCGGTCGTCCTCGCAGGGCTCGCGCCGCAGCAGGCCGGCCGACTCCAGCCGGTCGAGCAGCCGGGTGAGGCCGCTGCGGCTGAGGATCACGGCATCCGCGAGCTCGTGGATCCGAAGGCGGCCTCCTGCCTTGTCCAGCTCGGTGAGCACGTCGTACCAGCCGAGCGGCGGGAGCTCAGCCGCGGCAAGCCGGCGCTCCACCTCCTCGATCAGGAGTGTCTGGCCGCGGAGGAGGCTGCGCCAGGCGTCGAGCTGTGGCTGCGTGAGCTTCATCTTGCAGTCACAGTGTAGTTGCATCTACACTGATTGCACATGCAACTACTTTTGGAGGCACGATGAGCAAGCTCTTGTACGTGGTCGGTTCACCGCGAGGAGACAACTCGGAGTCGACGTCGATTGCCGGCACCTTCCTCGAGGCCTACTGCGAGGCGAACCCGACGGTGGAGGTGGACACGCTCGACCTGTGGCGGGAGCCGCTGCCCGTCTACGGGCCGGCGGGCGTGGAGGCGAAGATGAGCGTGTTCGCGGGCGAGCGCCCGCAGGGCGACGCCTGGTCCGACGTGCTGCGCGTGTTCGCGCGCTTCAACGCGGCGGATCGCTACCTCTTCACCATCCCGATGTGGAACCACGGAGTGCCGTGGCCGGTCAAGCACCTGATCGACACGATCAGCCAGCCGGGGCTCGTCTTCGGCTTCGACTCCGAGAAGGGCTACACGGGGCTTCTCACCGGCAAGAAAGCGGCGGTGATCTACACGAGCGGCGTGTACGGGCCCGGCCGCGGCCCGGCGTTCGGCACCGACTTCCACTCGACGTACTTCAACGACTGGCTGCGCTTCGCCGGCGTGGAGGACGTGAGCGAGGTGCGCTTCCAGCCCACGATCGCCACGGCGGACGCGGATGCGCTGCGTGAGGCCGCTCATGCCGAGGCCCGCCGGCTGGGAGCCCGCTTCGAGAGGTCCGAGCTCGCGGCCGCGTGAGAGTAGGCGGCAAAATACGCGGGTCGTGATGGTGGTGATGACACCTCAGGCCACGCAGGCCGAGATCGACGCCGTGGTGGCGCGGCTCGAGACGGTGCCCGGCGTGCA
>DATEPK010000288.1:0-3232 GCA_035273245.1 Thermoleophilaceae bacterium | reverse complement strand
CTGATGGCCATGCCACGGATTGTCGCAGCGCGACCGGCGGCAGATCAGCCGTGCGCGACGGCCGCCTGCGCCGCGGCCACCCGCGCGATCGGCACGCGGAACGGCGAGCAGCTCACATAGTCGAGGCCCGCCATGTGGAAGAAGTCGATCGAATCGGGATCACCGCCGTGCTCGCCGCAGATACCCAGCTTGAGGTCGGGCTTTGCCTCGCGGCCCGTCCACGCGGCGAGCCGCACGAGCCAGCCCACGCCGGGCTTGTCGATCGTGTCGAACGGGCTGCGGTCCACGATCTTCTCCTCGATGTACTTGGTGAGGAAGCGACCCTCCACGTCGTCGCGTGAGAAGCCGAGGCCGGTCTGCGTGAGATCGTTGGTGCCGAACGAGAAGAAGTCCGCCTCGCCGGCGATCTTGTCCGCGACGAAGCACGCGCGCGGCAGCTCGATCATCGTGCCGACGGTGAGCTCCACGCCGTCCACGCCCTCCTCCGCCGCAACCCGCTCCACCAGCTCGCGCATCAGCCTCAGCTCGGTCTCGTAGGCAACGAGCGGGATCATGATCTCGAGCTCAGGCGCCTTATCAGAGCGCGCCTTCACCGCCCGGGCGGCGCGCAGGATCGCGCTCACCTGCATCTCGTAGATCTCCGGATGGAGAACGCCGAGGCGGACACCGCGCGTGCCGAGCATCGGGTTGGTCTCGGAGAGGCTGTGGATCTTGTCGAGCGTGCGTTCGAGCTCCTCGAGATCGGGTGTGCGCTCGATGCGCGCGCGCTCCACCTCCTGGGCGACCTCTTCGACGTTCGGCAGGAACTCATGGAGAGGCGGGTCGAGCAGGCGGATGGTCACAGGCAGCCCCGCCATCTCCTCGAACAGGCCTTCGAAGTCCTCCTGCTGGAACGGCAGGAGCTCCGCCAGCGCCCTGCGGCGCTCCTCCTCGCTGTCGGCCATGATCATCGCGCGCATCTTCGGCACGCGGTCCTCGGCCATGAACATGTGCTCGGTCCGGCAGAGGCCGATGCCGTGCGCGCCGAACTCGCGGGCCTTGCGCGCGTCTTCCGGCGTGTCCGCGTTGGCGCGCACACCGAGCCTGCGGATTTCGTCGGCCCAGCCGAGAACGGTCTCGAAGTTCTCATCCACCTGGGCATCTACGAGCGGGACGTCGTCGGTGGTCACGATTCCGCGTGTGCCGTCGATGGCGATGGTGTCGCCCTCATGCAGCACCGTGCCGTTCACGCGGATCTCGCCGGCACCCAAGTCGATTTCGAGCGCCCCGGCGCCCACCACGGCGGGCCGTCCCATTCCGCGCGCCACGAGCGCCGCATGGCTCGCCTTGCCGCCCTCGCTCGTGAGGATGCCGCGCGCCGCGTGGAAGCCGGCCACGTCGTCCGCCTCGGTGAAGGGCCGGACGAGAACCACGTCCCGCCCCTGCTCTCCGGCCGCCACGGCGTCCTCGGCTGTGAACACGATCTGGCCCTTCGCGGCACCCGGCGAGGCCGCCACGCCCTCGGCCAGCACGTCGAAGTCGGCGCCGCGGTCGAACGCCGGGTGGAGCAGAGCGTCGAGTGACCCGGCGTTGATCGTGGCCAGCGCTTCCTCGCGGGTGAGCAGCTCCTCCTTCACCGCGTCCACCGCGAAGCGCACCGCCGCCTGCGCGGGCCGCTTGGCGTTGCGCGTCTGGAGCATGTAGAGGTGCCCCTCCTCCACGGTGAACTCCACGTCCTGCATGTCCTTGTAGTGCGACTCGAGCGTGCGCAGGATCTCCATCAGCTGCTCGTGAGCCTCCGGCATCACGTCCTTCATCTCGGAGATGTCGCGCGGCGTGCGCACGCCCGACACCACGTCCTCGCCCTGCGCGTTCACCAGGAAGTCGCCGCTCGGCTCGGGGGCACCCGTGATCTCGTCACGCGAGAAGGCCACGCCGGTGGCGCTGCCCTCCCCCTTGTTGCCGAACACCATCTGCTGCACGTTCACGGCGGTGCCCCACTCGTCCGGCAGCCGGTTGATGCGCCGGTAGTTCACCGCCCGCTCGCCCATCCACGAGTCGAACACGGCGCGGATCGCCTGGCTCAGCTGGTCCTGAGGATCCTGGGGGAAGTCCTCGCCGGTGTGGTCCTTGAAGATCTCCTTGAAGGTGGCGGTGAGGGCCTTCAGGTCGTCGGTGTCGAGATCGGTGTCGTACTTCACCCCGCGCTCTGACTTGCGCTCCTTGATCGCGTCCTCGTAGCGCTCGCCGGGAACGCCGCGGCAGACGTTGCCGAACATCTGCGCGAAACGCCGGTAGGAGTCCCACGCGAAGCGCGCGTTCTCGGTCTGCTCGGCGAGGCCCTCAACGCTCTCGTCGTTCAGCCCGAGGTTGAGCACGGTGTCGAGCATCCCGGGCATCGACTCGCGCGCGCCGGAGCGCACGGACACGAGCAGCGGGTCGGACGGGTCACCCAGCCTCTTGCCCGCCTGCTCCTCCAAATGAGAGAGGGCCTCCGCCACCTGCTGCGCGAGACCCTCGGGCTCCTCCTTGCCCGCGTTCATATAGGCGACGCAGGCCTCGGTGGTGATCGTGAAGCCTGCCGGTACTCGCTCGCTGCCGAGGATGCGCGTCATCTCGGCCACGTTCGCGCCCTTCCCGCCCAGCAGGTCGCGCATCTCCATTGACCCTTCGGAGAACTCGTAGACCCATTTGGTGCCCGTGGCGGTGGAGCTCAAGGCGCGGTCAGTTTACCCGCGGGCTCGCGCCACATCGGCCACATCTTCGGCCCCCGCGGCAGCTGAACCTCTCCCGTCACCCTGAAGCCGAAGCGCGCGTAGAAGTCGATGTTGCGCTCCTTCGACGACTCGAGGTAGGCGGGCAGCCCCTCCTGCTCGCAGAGGTCGAGCACCGGCGCCATCAGCGCCGTGCCGATGCCCTGGCCCTGCTTCGGCGGATCGGTGCCGAGCACCGCGAGGTAGAAGTGCGGGGGCGCCTGCGGATGCGCGGTCTCGAGGCGCACCAGGCCGCGGACCAGCGTGGGTAGCCGGGGGTTCAGCATCATCCGGCCGAGCTCGGCCGTCTCGCGCAGGCTCACGTGCCAGCGGTCGGGGAGCGTCCATACCGCGGCGCCGGCGAGATCGTCCGTCACGTACACCTCGTCCTGTGGCGCCATGTGGCGAAGACGGATCGCCCAGAAGCGCTCTGCCTGTGCGAGCCGCTTGCGGTCGCTCCGGAAGATCCAGCTCACGGCCGGGTCGTCGTAGAAGGCGCG
>DATEPK010000287.1:0-3711 GCA_035273245.1 Thermoleophilaceae bacterium | reverse complement strand
GGCGAACCCGCCGCCGGTCACAACGTCGATCAAGTTCACGGTCCTGCGGAACCGCTTCACGAGCTTGTGTCCATGCCTGACGGTGACCGTGAACTTGACCTTGCCGTCGGGATTGTTGAACCAGCCGCGCACCTCGATCGCCGAGTCGATGAATACACGCCTGCTGCCGACCGCCCGATCCCGGCGGGTCTCGATCGCCGGGAACTCGTGGCTTATCGGGTCTCCCCAGACCAGGAAGGTCGGCATGACGAAGGTGGTGATGGGAGAGAACACGGCGTCGTAGTCGAGCTCGTCGATCGGCACGCGCGTGGTGATGTAGGCGTAGTACGTGCCGGCGGCGAGAGGCTCGTCGCTCCGGCAGGAATAGGCGGCCACGAGATTGCCTCCCGGATGCGGCGCGCCGCACTCCTGCTCGAACGGCGCGACATGGTTCGGGTCGTAGGCCGCGGGGTCGGGCACGGAAGCCTGCGGGGCGACGTAGAGCTGTGGATCGACCTCTCCGGCGGGCAGCGTCCATGCGAACGAGGGCACGCCGTCCTTGTCGTAGGTCACAGTCGCGCCGTTCGCGGGGTTCGTCAGCGTGGCCGACGCGTGAGCGGCAGTCGCCGTCAGTAGCGAGAGCAACACAACGCAGGGAAGAGCCAGAGCGGACCGGATGGACATGCTGTCGCCCATCCTGTTCCGCGGTCGCCCTCCGCGCCACGCCCGTGTCAGCTTTCAGACGCCCGCGCCCGTAGCGCCGGAGCGGAGTCCCGGCTTAGAGTGCGACGAACGGACGGTGCAAAAGGAGAGGGCTCGTGACGGTGATCGTTATGTCGAGGCGGTTCGCGGCGCTTGCGCGCCCTGTGAAGGCTGTGTTCGCTGCCGCCGCGACCTTCGGCGCCTGCCTCGCGCTCGTGAGCTCGGCGTCCGCGAGCACAATCTTCTACATCCACGACGACAACATCTGGGCGGCCAACCCGGACGGGAGCGGCCAGCGGGCGCTCACCTCGGACGGGACCGGCGCGGCGCCCTACCTCCGCGTCGCCTCTGCCAAGCTGGGGAGCGCACCGCCGCTCGCGTTCCTGCGCTACGACGGGAGCTCATTCGTCTACGGAACGATGCGGCCGGATGGAACGGGCGCGGCGGTGAACCCGGGGTCGTCGACGATCCCGATGCAGGGCACCAACCAGGGCGACGACCATCAGCTCAGCATTGACGCGGCCGGCGATCGCGTGGCGTGGACGAGGGCGAACAAGCCCGGGTCCACCGAGAGCTTCTCGCCCCACTCGATCGGCATCGACGGCAGCAATCCGCTCGAGGTGTCGCGCGGAACCTATGTGCGCACGAGCACTTTCGGCGATCCCGCAGGGCAGTCCCTCCTGTTCGACGACGCCGTGGGGATCGACTACTCGGACGCCAACAACGGGGGAGCCCTCTGGCCAGCGGCTCCGAGCGCGTGCACGTCCGGCACCTCTGGCTATGGCCTGGTTCGGCAGGCTCCGCAGCCCCATGGCGCATCGGACGCAGGCCCCGCACCGATCGCCTACTACTGCGAGGCGACCTTCGATCTGATCTCCCCCGCGCTCAGCCCGGATGGCCAAGCGATCGCGGCGATCGCGACCGGGGATCCCCCCGGCCCGGGGCGCATCGTCACGATCGGGATCGGCGGCGCGGCCTCGGGCACGGCGGATTCGCCGCTCAACTACGTCACGCCGGTGGGCTCGCAGGGAGAACACCCGGACTTCTCACCCGATGGTTCCGCGATCGCCTTCGAGGACGCCGCGTCAGGCGGCATTGACATCGTTGCGGCCGCCGGGGGACAGCCGGCTCCGGTAGCGCCGGCCGCGATCTCTCCGGCGTGGAGCCCGTACACCATGCAATCCTCCGGAGCGGGCGGTCCCGGTGGAGGGTCAAACACCTTGCACGCGCCGGCGATCAAGGCCGCGCGCGTCATGAAGGCGCGCGTCCGCGCGAAGCAGGGCATCGCCCTCCAGGTCACGCTGGCCGCCGCCGCCACCCTGCGCGTGCAGGTAGCCCGCCGCGTCGTCACGCACAAGCGCCACCGCCGGCACACCAGCTACCGCAGCGTTGGCAGCGTCAGCTTCCACGGTAAGGCGGGGAAGCACCGCTACACGATCAAGAAGGTCCGCCACCACCGCCTGACGCCCGGCCGGTACCGCCTGACGATCCTCGCCGTGTCGGGCAAGGCGCGGTCGGCACCGCGCACGCTCACCGTGACCGTGACGCGCTGAGGCTCCAGGTCACTCCGTATCCTCGAACGGGGTGGCCACAGAGACCGCACAACCGGCGAATCGCGAGGAGCGCATCCGCGCTCAGCGCCGCGCGCTCCCGGACGCACCGGGCGTATACCTCTTCCGCGGAAGCAACCGCAAGGTGCTCTACGTCGGAAAGGCGAAGTCGCTCAAGAAACGGGTGCAGTCGCATTTCTCGAGCCCATCCACCCGCGGCTCCACCGATCTGCTCGACGAGATCGACAACATCGAGTTCATCGCCACGCAGACCGAGGCGGAGGCGCTGCTCGCCGAGCAGACCTTCATCCGCCAGTACCGCCCGCGCTACAACGTCCGGCTGAGAGACGACAAGTCGTACCCCTACATCGCCATCTCGCTGGACGAGGACTTTCCGCGCGTCTACTTCACCCGCGAGAAGCACCGCCGCGGCCGCGCCTACTTCGGCCCGTTCAGCAACGCCAAGCGAGTGAGGGAGACGCTCGACCTGCTCGGCAAGGTGTTCCAGTTCCGCACCTGCGACGGCCCGGAGCCAGGACGCGCCAGCGGCAGCCCGTGCCTCGACTACTTCATCAAGCGCTGCCAGGCGCCATGTGTCGGCTATGTGTCGAAGGAGGAGTACCGCCACAGCGTCGAGTCGATCGTGGGATTCCTTTCCGGCCGCTACCGCCAGATCGAGCGTGACCTGGAACGCGAGATGAAGCAGGCGGCGGCCGACCAGGAGTTCGAGCAGGCGGCGCTGCTCCGCAACCGGCTGAAGGCCGTGAAAAGCCTGCTCGAGCGTCAGCGGATCTCGAACGAATCGGTGGGCACACTGGATGCCGTGGCAGTGGCGGCCGAGGGCACGGACGCGAACGCGCAGGTGTTCCAGGTGCGCGACGGCGTACTCGCCGACCGCCAGAGCTTCTACCTCGAGAACGCCGCCGGCCGCGACGAGGCGGAGGTGGCCGAGGAGTTCATCCTCCAGTACTACGCCACCTCGCCCGCCATCCCGCCGCAGGTGATCGTTCCGCGCGGGCTGCGGCGGACGGACGTGCTCGAGGAGGCGCTCGGCGATCAGCGCGGCGCGCCGGTGGAGATTCGCCATGCCGAGCGGGGCGACAAGCGCCGCATCTTCGAGCTGGCCGAGCGCAACGCGCGCCTCGCACTCGACCAGGATCGCCTACGTTCAGAACACAGGCGTGTTCAGCGAATTGAAGCTCTCGAGGGATTGCAGCGAGAGCTCGGGATGGAGCAGATCCCGATGCGGATCGAGTGCTTCGACATCTCGAACCTCGGTGAGACGCACACGGTCGCGTCGATGGTGGTGTTCGAGGGCGGCTCGCCGAAGAAGTCCGACTACCGCCGCTTCGGGATCCGCGAAGCGGCGCAGGACGACTTCGCCGCGATGCAGGAGGTGCTCACCAGGCGCATGGCGCAGTACGTCGCGCAGAGAGAGCGCTCGCCGCACGAGAAGAGCTACGACGCGAGCTTCGCAACC
>DATEPK010000286.1:0-11705 GCA_035273245.1 Thermoleophilaceae bacterium | reverse complement strand
GGCCCACTGGATCGACAACGCCTTCTCAGGCTCCGCACTCGAGGGCGGGACGAAGGGGTTGTTCATCAACGTCTTCAACCGCTTCCAGACCGGGCGCTTCTTCAGGACGGCGCGCTGCCCCGCCCGCGGACAGGGCGAGCCCGTGGGCACGCTCAACTCCACCGAGCTGAACATCCTGTCGAGCTTCTTCCCCGCCACCAAGCAGATCGCCGCGCACCCGTTTCCGAAGTACCCGTCGGGCAAGCAGTGCAATGCGCGGGGCCTCACGCCGCTGGGGCGCTACCTGATCGCGCGCATGATGGCCGAGCACATGCTGATCGAGGTTGACCACATGAGCGAGCGCGCGCGCGACACCGTGCTCGCGATCGCCGCCCGCCACCACTATCCACTCGTGTCGAGTCACAACGGCACGGGTGGCGAATGGACGCCGGCCGAGCTGCGCAAGCTCGAGAAGCTCGGCGGCTATGCGTCGGTCACGCCCGATACGGCGCCGGCGCTCGCGAAGAAGATCGAGCGCATGTCGCGCTTCGGGTTCTTCGGCGTGGGGCTCGGCACGGACACTGGCGGCTTCGCCTCACTCCCCGGCCCACGGGCGGATGCGGCTCAGAATCCGCTTCGCTACCCGTTCAAGTCTTACGACGGCCGTGTGACCTTCCAGCGCGAGCAGACCGGCACGCGCACGTTCGACCTCAACACCGACGGCGTGGCCCACTACGGCCTGATGGCCGACCTCGTCGGTGACATGCAGCAGAACGCCGCGAGCCGCCGAGCCCTGCCATCGCTCTTCCGCTCGGCCGAGGCATACCTGCGCATGTGGCAGCGCGCGTTTCGCTGAGCCTAATTTACGTGCTCAGGGGTATTACTCCATCGTGGGCATGAGGCTCCCGTTCGTCCTGGCCGCGACACTCGCCCTCACCTGCGCAAGCGCGCACGCATCCACGCTCGCCGACTTCTACGGCGTGGGCGGGGACCCACTCAAAGGCAACCCAGATGCTGCGGCCAACTTCGCCACGATCGCGTCCGGCGGCGTGCAGCTCGTCCGCGCACAAGCATTCGCCCGGCTGCCGGGCCAGTACTACTGGTTCAACGAAGACCTGCTCGAGCAGAACGCGGCGCCCGCCGGTGTGCGCTGGTACCCGTTCATCGGCTGGTCGCCCCAAGATGACATGTCGACGGCTGACCCGAACACCCCTCCCAATGTGTCGGACTACGCCGCGTTTGCCACGGCTCTGGCGCAACGCTATGGGCCCGGCGGGACCTTCTGGCAGGAGCATCCCGAGTTCCCCGCATTGCCGGTGAAGACCTACGAGGTGTGGAACGAGGAGAACGCGGTGGCCTTCTGGCATCCGCAGGACGACGCGCCCGGACGCTATGCCGACCTCTACCTGGCCACGCGCAAAGCCATCAAAGCCGTGGATCCCAATGCGACCGTGGTGGTCGGCGGGCTCGCGCTCGGGCAGCCGGGCAGCGCCACCGACGAGGTGGACTTCCTCAACCGCATGTTCGCCCACCGGCCGGACCTGCGGGGGAACGTGGACGCGATCGCGCTCCACCCGTACCAGCGGAACCTGTCGGACGTGTATGCGCGAATCGCCCGCGTTCGCGAGGCGATCGACCGGCTGGCCGGCCCGAGCGTGCCGATCGAGATCACGGAGATCGGCTGGTCGCGAAGCTCGGTGCCGGAGAGCGAACGCGCCGCGGACCTGCGCACGCTCGCCACGGACCTCCCACGCTCGGACTGCAACATTGACCGGCTCATCCCGTTCCAGTGGATCGACGGTTATGGCGGCACCTTCGGCATCGCGAACTCCAACGGGACGCCGATGCCCTCAGGCCAGGCGTACCTCGACGCCGTTCGGACGATGAGGGGCCTCTCCTCCACTCCCGCACCCACCGGCGTCGCGAAGGTGTGCAACCCGGATCCGAGGACGCCCGCACCGGGCGCCCCAGCCTCGGGCGGCAAACCCGGCAGCCGGCCGTATGGCCCGCGCCTCGTGCTGAGAGTGGTCGTGGACCGGCATCACGCGCGCGTGCGCGTTCTAGCTCGCTGCCCGGCGGGCTGCGCGCTCAGCGTGAAGCTGCTGGCGCCGCACGGCCGCTCGGGGCACCTGCGGCGGCTCGCGCTGCGCCACGCCGCCATGAGCCGCAGGCAGCGGCGCTTCGTTCTGCGCCTGCCGCCCCGCGCGCGGCGGCTTCGCGTCACCGTCGTCGCGACCGGCCACGGCGGCGGAGTCACCTCGCGCACGCGGCAGATCAAGCGCCGCTAGTTGTGGCTGGCGCTCCAGTGCACGGTGCCGGTGTCGGCTTTGGGGCAGCCCGGCACGGCGCCCTTCACTCGTAGCTTGCCGCTCGCGCTGTTCTGGTTCTTGAAGTCGCCGCTCACCGTGTAGGTCACGCGGCCCGAGTTCAACTTCACCTTCGCGGCGAAGCTGCCGTCGCTGTCCACCTTGATCGTGTGTGGGAACTGGTTCGACACGGCCGTGGGCGGGAATCCCTTGCAGCTTGCCTGGATGTTGTTGAACTCGAAGCGCGTGAGCTTCTTCACCACGCCCTTCTTCGCCACGAGAGTGATGTCCACGGTGCCGCTGCCGCCTCCGGCCTTGCCGTGGATCACCCGGCGCGCCGCGAGCGCTGCGGCGGGTAGCACGAGCAAGGCGGCCACCACCAATGCGATACCGCGTCTCATACGGGCAAACCTATTCCTGTGGCAGGGTCCCGGTCAACGGTGCAGTTGCGCCAGGCGCTCCGCCTCCTCGCGCAGCTGCCGCAGGCTCGCGCGGTCGAGCTTCTCGAACGGGTCGAGCGTGACCTGCCCCTTTTCGAACTTCCAGGCTCCCGCCGCCACCCCGTCCACCGTGAAGAGGGACATGCCCTGCGGGTAGGCGCTGTTCGTCAACCTCGGACGGTGGCGATCGAGGAAGGTGCCGGCGCGGCGGATGTTGGGGAGCAGCAGCGTGGGGTCCCAGGTGGCGAGTAGCCGCGGCGGCGCAGGCGTGTCCGGGTCCGGCAGCGGCGCGCGCGGCACGTCGACCAGCTCCTTGTCCTGCTCGTCGCGGAAGCGGCGGAGGTCGAGCCGGGCGAGCGACTCGTGGACGTCAGGTGTGCGCAGGCCGGTGAGGCTCACGATGTCCGCCGGGCGCATCGGGCCGAACCCGCGCAGGCACGCGCGCACGAGATGGTCCGTCGCGGCGGCCACATCCTGCTCGCCGGGGTCATTGCGGAGCCAGTCCTCGGCCAGGGCGTACAGGTCGGCGCGCCGCCTGGCCCATGTGCCCGACGGCGGCACGCGCACCATGTCGAGCCACAGCGCGGCGTTCCAGCCGAGCGGGACGCCGAGCAGCTCTCGTATGCGGGCGGTGGGCATCGGCTCACCGCCCATCAGCTCGCGCAGGCGATCGGCGGCGCGCGCCACCTCGGCCGGGTCCTGCCGGCGCGCCTTCAACACCCACTGCCTGCGCGCCTCCCGCAGTGCCGTGGCGAACGGCCACCAGTCCCGCGCCGACACGAGGTGGATCGTGATGCGCATGAGCGTGCCCTGAGCCACCGAGCGCCGCTCGAGCGCGCGATCGAGCTGCTCGCGCTCGAAGTCCTCGAGGCGCGACCACAGCCCCACGTACATCGACGGCGCGTACTGCGCCTGGATGCCGCAGACGCGCTCGAGGGTCTTGGGGATGCTCGTGCGCCCGCGCTCGAGCAGCATCTGGCGAGCGAGCAACGCGCGGTTGAGATGCCGCTGGGTCAGTACCTCCGGCGGCACCGTCAGAGCTACACGAGCGCGATCGGCTCGATCCGCCGCTCGGCCACGAGCTCGGCGATCACGTACGGATCCTCGTCCGCGAAGCGCTCCACCTCCGCGGGGTCATCCACGTCGAACACGATCGCGGCGCCGTGCGGGGGCTTGCCCATCGCGCCAGCCAGCACGAGCTTCCCCTCATCCCGCCACTGGTTGATTCGGGCGAGGTGCGCCTCGCGGTGCGGGCCCCGCCGTTCGACGATGTCGGCGACGTACTCGTAGAACAGGATGTGAGCCATCGCGCCGCAGGCTATCGCGCCTCTCATGAGCGGTCAGTAAGGTCGGGCTGGTGCGGCGCTGGCTTCGGAGCCATCCGATCGTTGCGTCCGCCCTCGCCACCTTGATCGCGGCCGGGGGCGTTCTGCTGATCGCGTGGATCACCGGCGCGGACGAGCTGGGCCGCGCGTTCGAGAGCGTGCAGCCTGGCTGGATCGCCCTGATCGCCGGCGCCGAGCTCCTCACCTATCCGGCATACGCGCTCGCCTACCGCTCCGTCGCGCAGGTGCACGGCCACGCGCCTCTCGAGCTGCCGATCGTCGGACGTGTGGTGGCGGCCGGCTTCGGACCCTTCGCGGTGGCCGGTGGCTTCGGCCTCGACAAGCAGTTGCTGCACGCCGTTCACGAGGACGCCCGGAGCGCCCGCGTGCGCGTGCTGGGACTCGGCATCCTCGAGTGGGCCGCCCTCGCTCCCCTTGTCTGCGTGATCTCGATCGTCTTCCTCATCCAGGGAGCGAACATCCTGCCCTCGCTGCTGTGGCCGTGGGCCATCGCCGTGCCGGTGGGCTTCGGCTTCGCCCTGTGGGCCAGCGCGCCCAAACGCCGCGAGCGGATCTGCAGCATCGGCGGGAAGCGGCGCATCTGGCTCGCTGACCTGCTCGACGGCGTGGGCGTGCTCCACACGCTGATCTCGCAGCCGCGCAAATACGCGGGCGCGTGGGTGGGGAGCGTCCTCTACTGGGCGGCCGACATCGCGGCCTTCTACGGAGCGCTCCGCATGTTCGGCCTCGACATGCATTTCGGGAAGGTGGTCCTCGCCTACGCCACGGGCTATGCGGCCACCAGGCGCTCGCTTCCGCTCGGCGGCGCGGGTGTGACCGAGGTGCTGATGTCCTACGCCCTCTACTGGGTGCGCCAGCCGCTGGCCCCGGCGCTCGCCGCGGTGATCGCGTACCGGGCGTTCAACTTCCTGCTCGCGGCGCTGCCCGCCCTGATCGCGCGCCGCCACCTGCACGACCTGCTGGAGAGCGCCGACGAACTCTCGCGACGCGCCGCCTAGCGGTAGATGCTGAGCACGCCCGAGGTGGCGTGGTCGTTCGAGTTGCCGCTCGGCAGGTAGACGCGGCGGCCCGCCACGATCGGGCTGTTCCAATGGCCCGAGGGAGCGGGCAGGCGACGAATGAGCCTGCCGCTCGCCGGGTTGTAGACGTTGAGCCCGCCGCCCGGGTTGTAGACCCAGAGCAGCCCGCCGGCGAGCACGGGGCTCGTGCCGGCGGTGCCGTTCTGCCACATCACGTGCAGGCGGCCGCCGCTCAGCTGATAGCCGGCCGTGCCGCCGCCGGTGGCCACGAACGCCTCTGTCAGTCCCTTGCGGTGAAGCACAGCGGGGGCGGTGAACACGTCGGTGTGCCCAACCACCGGCATCACCTGCACCTCACCGCCCAGGTGCCTGCCCGCGGCGCCGGTCACGCCAAACAGGCTCGAGCTGAGGCTGAGGAGGTGCAGCTGTCCGTCCTTGCCGCCCTGGAGCAGGAAGCTCGCGCCGGGACCGCCGTCGGGCGCGGGCAGAAGGGCCGGGCTCGTGGAGCCGACGTCGGTGTCGGAAGCCTCGAGCTGCCGCTGGTTCGAGGGCGTCCAGTGCCGGAGGAAGCGTCCCACCCCGGGCGAGAACTCGAGCACGCTGTCGCCCCAGTTGGTGCTGCCGTTCCACGGCCCGTTGCTCGAGGTGGCGTAGACCTTGTGAGTGGCGGGGTCCACCACCGCGCCAGCGCGCCCCCAGATCGCCGACTCCTGCGCCGAGCAGGTTGACGGGTTGATGATCCTGCGCCGGTTCGAGCAGAGCGAGTTGAACACGTGGCGAATGCGTCCGCTCCTGCGATCGATCGACACGACCTTTCCCTGGTACGGCGGGGCGTCGCCGATGTAGCCGCCGGTGGTGACGAGCACGTTGCGGCCGTCGAGGTTGAGCGACGAGGCGATCTTCTCGTGGCTCGCGTTGCGCGTGATCGACACCGGCCAGTGCCCGGAGCGCACCTGGCTGCCGTTCGACACCCGCAGCTTGTGGATCAACCCGTCAGGCGACGCGGCGAACACGTAGCGGTCGCTCGGGTCCGCCACCGGCGTGGCCGTTGTGATCTGCGCCGAGCCGGCCACCCGCCGGTAGGCGCCCGGAGTGAACGTCCACAGCGTGGCGCCGGTGACCGCGTCCACCCCGAGCGTCTTGCCGTAGGTGGTGGTCATCACGAGCAGCGGCCGGTTGTGCCCCCTCACGCGCACGTTCGCGAAGTAGATGGGCGAGCTGTCCACCGTTCCGGCGAGCTTCACACGCCGTTCCGAGAGCTTCGCCACGCGTGCCGCGCTGATGCCGCGCGGCGCGTCGTTCGTCTTGGCGGCGTTGTAGCCGAAGCGCGTCCAGTCGCCGGCCCGGCTGGCGGTGTGCGGAGAGGGCGTGGTGGCCCGGCTCGTCTTCGTGACGGCGGTGGCTCCGGCGGACGAACCGGAGCCGCCGCCGCAGCCAACCAGCAGCGCGACGGCCAGGGCGGCCGACCACAGAAGGGGTCGAAGGGACGGCATCCGCCCACCAGCTTACGCACCGTGAGCTGCGGGCGCGCCCATTCGCTTCCCCGTAAGCTGCCCGGCGATGAAGCTCTACATCTGCTGGGGCACCTTCCCAAGCCCGCGCCCGGGCGGGCATCCATGCCGCAACGCGTACGAGGCCCTTAAGAAGGCGGGCTACGAGCCCGAGCTCGTGAAGTCCTACGGCTGGACGCTCCTCCCGGACGCGTTCAACGCCACCGCCGGCCGGCGCGAGGCCAAGCGCCTCACCGGCAAGAACACCGTGCCGGTGCTCGTGACCGACGACGGCGTGGTGGTGGCGGACTCAAAGAAGATCGTCGCCTGGGCCGAGCAGAACCCGGCTGTCTGAAGCCCGACTGCGCTGTTCCCTAGAGTTGGCCGATAACGGAGAGGCCCTCCGGTACCGAGCCTATGCCCGCGCAATCCGCCAGCCCGCCACCTGCCAGCCCAACACGAGCCCTGATGCCCGTATTCGGCGCCCTGATGCTGGGCATGCTGCTGGCCGCGCTCGACCAGACGATCGTCTCCACCGCGCTGCCCACGATCGTCGGCGACCTCGGCGGCGTGAGCCACCTGTCGTGGGTGGTCACGAGCTACCTGCTGGCCTCCACGATCTCCACGCCGCTGTACGGAAAGCTCGGCGACATGTACGGCCGCAAGAAGATCTTCCAGTTCTCCATCGTGATCTTCCTCGCCGGCTCGGCGCTCGCCGGCGTGTCCCAGTCGATGACCGAGCTCGTGCTCTTCCGCGCGCTCCAGGGCCTCGGCGCCGGCGGGCTGATGGTGGGAGCGCAGGCGATCATCGGCGACCTCGTGCCGCCCCGCGACCGCGGCCGCTACATGGGACTCATGGGGTCGGTGTTCGCCTTCGCGAGCGTGGTGGGGCCGCTGCTCGGCGGCTTCTTCGTGGACACGCTGAGCTGGCGCTGGGTGTTCTACGTGAACCTGCCGATCGGCGTAGTGGCCCTCGTGGTCACGGCGTCGCGCCTTCACCTGCCGCCCCGCGAGCGAAGCATGCACCGAGTGGATTACCTGGGCTCCGCGCTCCTGGCCGGCGGAGCCACCGCGCTGATCCTGCTCACCACCTGGGGCGGAAACCAGTACGCCTGGAACTCGGGCGTGATCATCGCGCTCGGCGTGGCCGGCGTGGTGATGCTCGCCCTCTTCCTGCTCCAGGAGCGGAGGGCCGCGGAGCCCGTGATCCCCCTCCGGCTGTTCCGCTCTGGGCCGTTCAGCGTCACCAGCGGAGTGGCCTTCCTCGTGGGGCTCGCGATGTTCGGAGCGCTCACCTTCCTGCCGCTCTTCCTGCAGGTCGTGGACGGCGCTTCCCCCACCAGCTCCGGCCTGCTGATGCTGCCGCTGATGGCGGGGCTTCTCACCGCGTCGATCGTGTCGGGCCGCCTGATCACGAAGATCGGCCGCTACAAGGTCTTTCCGGTGGCGGGCGCGGCGATCATGACCTGCGGCATGTACCTGCTGTCGCTCCTCGGCGTGCACACCACGCGCGCAACGTCGTCGCTCTTCATGCTCGTGATCGGCGTGGGGATCGGCACCGTGATGCCGGTGCTCGTGCTCGTCGCGCAGAACTCGGCGCCGCCGCGCGACATCGGCGCGGCCACCTCCACAGCCACCTTCTTCCGCTCGATCGGCGGCTCGGTGGGCGTGGCCGTGTTCGGCGCCATCTTCGCCTCCCGCCTCGGCACCGAGATCGCCAAGCTCGTGCCCCGCGGCGGGCTCGGGCACTTCGACTCGCACGCGCTCGTGGGATCGCCGAGCGCGATCAGGTCGCTGCCGGCCGCGGTGCGTGAACCCCTGATGCATGCCTTCGCGAACTCCCTCAACACGGTGTTCCTGTGCGGCATGGTGCTGTCAGCGCTCGCGTTCCTCCTCACGCTGGCGCTCAAGGAGGTGCCGCTCCGCACGGGAACGGCCGCCGCTACCCAAGCGGCTTCGGAAGTGCCGGGCGCAGAGCAAGTGCAAGAGCTGGCAGCAAGCAGCTAGGAGCTAGCAGCCTGCGACGCGGGGTGCTGCCCGCACCCCTCACTCGGGAGGGACCCCCATAGGCGGAGGGGTCGTGCGGACGTAGATTGGCCTCACTCCCTGCCCCGTCCCCCACACCCGAGGTAACGGCAAATGAACGGTTCGATCTACCACATCGCCATGCAAGCCCGGACCGACGATCTCCGTGCTGCCGCTGCCCGCAGCCCAGAGCGTCCGAACCGGCGCCGATTTTTCCGCCGCTCCTTCTAAAGCGGCTCGCACATCGCCCTCGTGAAGCCCCGTCAAGGGGCTTCACGCGTTCCGGAGTCAGTCCTCGTCGTCCGGCTCGGTGGTGAGATCGTCCGCCGCGTCCCTCTCCTCCACCTCGTCGCTCGACAGCGGAGTGCCGCACCATGCGCACTTCGTCAGTGGAGACGCGCTGTAGAGGCGCGCTCCGCACGTTGGGCAGAGGAACTGAGGCATGGGTTCCTTGAAGGGGCATGTGCACTATAGATGTTGCGTACGGTGAACCGTGCCTCACCAGTCGTGAGCGCAGGTGGACGGTGGACGGTTGAGGCTGGGCGGAGTTTTGGGTCTAGCGCTTGCGTGCTGCCTTGCCGTCGCGCGACGGCTTGCTGCGGCTTCCCTTCGACGCCTCGGCGGCCTCAAACAGCATGGTCACGAGCTCGCCGCGCAGCTCGCCTTCGTGATCGGCCTTGAGCAGCCGCTTGCCGCTTGCGCGCTGGATCTTGTCGATCCGGTCGACGAGCCCTTCGAGCTCGCTCGCCACGGCCTTCCAGCCCTCGGCGTCGAGCACGAGGGGCAGGCGGCTCAGATGCGCGTCTGCGCGGCTGAACCCGCCCTCGGCGGCCGCCTTGTTCACGGCCTCGCCGATCTGCCCGAGCGTCGAGCCGACGGTGGCCAGCTTCACCAGGTTCGGGGCGGTGCTGAAGGCGCGGTCGCTGATCCGCGGGCGGATCTCAGCCCGGTAGTAGTGCTCCAGCGTCCCGCGCACGGGCGTCGTCTTGACCAGCGAGATCAGCTTCAGGTCCGCCAGCTGGCGAACGTGATAGCTGACATTCCCGAGTGGCGCGTCAATCTCCTCTGCTATCTGGGAGGGACTGGCTACGCGCTCCTCGAGGATCGAGAGAATCTGTATCCGCAGCGGATGCGCCAGCGCTTTGACCAACCGCGGATCGGTGATGTCGTGCAGCGTCCTCAATTACGTGCTCCTCGAAATGACCAGGCGCGCGGGTTCGCGAGCCCATGGACTGGTTTCGCTCCCTGGGCAGCCCGGTCTGCCTGAGGGGCATCGTTTGAACCATCCTACGCGATCCGATCAAGTCCCCCACTCGGTGCGCCGGCCATGATCGTTTGGGTCTACCGGAATCGCCACCGGATTCAGCTGGCCGGCCTCGTGCTGGTCGTGGCCGGTCTCGCCGTGGCTATTGGAATTGAGGCGGCCGCCGGGCTCGCAATCGTGGGCGCGGCGGCGCTCCTGCTCGTGGCCGTGCAGCCCCAACTCCTGGCGCATCTTCGTTCACGCCAGGGACGCCGCCGGGCGCCGCGCAACGGGCACATGCCCGGCGCGGACGCCGACGACGTCAGCCCGCCTTCTCGCTCAGACAGCTAGAGGCGCCTCGAAAGCAAGGTGCGGGTGTCCCCTCCGCCGGGCCGCGAAAGCTTCACTCGCACCGTGTAGGCGCCCTTTCGCAGCCGCCGCGGCGAGATTCGCAGGTGGTACGTCTTCCCCGGCACCGCGTGCACGGTGCGGAAGCGGCGGACCACCTTCCGGCCGTGGAACAGCACCACCGACACCGGCGCCGGCCGGCTCACGCGGTACGTGCCCGTGAGCTTCTTGCCGTGCCTACCGCCGAACACTGGGCTCGACAGGTGGAACGACGAGATGTCCCCGCAGCGGGTGGAGCCGTAGAAGTCCGCCCGCCGGAAGAAGCGGCCATGGCTGCGGTGGAACGTGTCCGAGCGCACAATCGTCTGCGTGCCCGGCACGTGCGCCGCGGCCTGCACGGCGTACCAGCCGTCCTTCAGGTGCCTGCCGCGGTAGGTGAACGTCTTCTTCGGGTTGCGGAAGGTCGCCACCCGCTTCCGCCTCGTGATGCGGTTGCCGATCGAGTAGCGGTACACGTTCACGCGCACGCTGCCCGGCCGCTTCGCCCGCGCGGTCACCCGCAGGCGCCCATGCTTCGCCGCCTTCGCCGTGAAGTGGGTGAAGCCGGCGCCCGCCAGGCAGGCCTTCTGCGATCCCTGCACTCCTCCGGCGGCGGCCGGCGGGAAGTGGTACAGGTACACGCCCCGGCCGTAGGTGGCGGCCACGATCGTGTTCGGGTCGCCCGGCTTGAGCTCGAGATGCGTGATCGGCACGTTCGGGAGGCCGCTGCCGAGCACCGCCCAGCTCGAGCCGTTCGTGTCCGTCGAGATGAATGCGCCGATGTCCGTGCCCACCACGAGCTGGCCGCCTCGGATGATCACCCAGTTGGCCGGAACGTCAGGCAGGTTGCCGGTGATGTCGGTGAAGTTCTCGCCGGCGTCCGTGGACTTGAACACGTGGCCCGTGCCCACCTTGCTCGTGTCGTCCTTCACCGCACCGGGCGGCGCCCACTTGCGTCCGTAGCCGCCCACGGTCACGTACACCGTGCTCGGGTTGGCCGGGTCCATGCGGATCGAGCTGATGTAGCGCGTGGGCAGTCCGTGCGCGGCGGCGATGTGCCATCCCTGCCCTGTCAGCCGCTTGGGCGCCTGCGAGCCGCCCACGTTCGTGGCGATGCCGTTCGCGAACGGCGTGCCCTGCGTGATCACGTCGCAGAAGCCGCAGTAGCCGATGTACGCGTTGTCGCCGTTCAGGTCGATGGCGGACATCTGGTTGTCCGGGTCCGTGCTCGAGGAGCTGGCGTTCGCGTCACCCGGGTGCTGCTGGGTGCCGAGGTCGTACACCTTCGTCCACTGCGTGTTGATCAGCGAGCAGCTCGGGTCCACGCACGTGACCGTGTCCGGCCCGGCCGTGGTCTCCTCCACGTCGCGACCTGCCGTGATCAGGTGGTTCGCGTCGGTCGGGTCCATGATGAACGGGTTCGAGAACTGCGGCGAGGTGAGCTGCGGATCCATGCTCATCCAGTTCTTG
>DATEPK010000285.1:0-10842 GCA_035273245.1 Thermoleophilaceae bacterium | reverse complement strand
CAACCGGGAACGCGAGCACCCGCCGCATGCCCCCGAGGGTCACCCGCCGCCACGCGATCACCGGACCGATCCCGGACAGCAGCACCAGCACGAGCGCAAGCGGCACCGTGTAGCGGTCGAACCAGGGCGGGCCGACGCTGGCCTTTGTGCCGGTCACCGCCTCGGAGATCAGCGGGAAGAACGTGCCCCAGAAGATCACGAAGCAGAGGCCCACGAGCACGAGGTTGTTCATCAGGAAGAACGCCTCGCGCGAGAAGAACGAGTCGATCTTCGCCTCGGACTTGAGGTCGTCGAGCCGGCTGATCACGAGCGCCACCGAGCCCGCGAGCACGATTCCGATGAAGGCAAGGAACGGCACGCCGAGGGTGGAGGCGCCGAACGCGTGGATCGAGTCGAGCACCCCCGACCGGACGATGAACGTGCCGAGCAGCGCGAGCACGAACGTGGAGATGATCAGCGAGACGTTCCACACCTTCAGCATCCCGCGCTTCTCCTGCACCATGATCGAGTGCAGGAACGCCGTGCCGGCGAGCCACGGCATGAGCGACGCGTTCTCCACCGGATCCCACGCCCAGTAGCCGCCCCAGCCGAGCTCGGAGTACGACCACAGCGCGCCGAGCATGATCCCCACGCCGAGGAACGTCCAGGCGATGAGCGCGAAGCGGCGAGTGGAGCGGATCCATTCGGCGTCGGTGCGGCGCGTGATCAGCGCCCCGATGCAGAAGGCGAACGGGATCGTGAAGCCCACGTAGCCCGAGTAGAGCATCGGCGGGTGGAACATCATCGCCGGGTGGCGCAGCAGCGGCTCGAGCCCGTTGCCCTCGATGGGCGCCGGCGAAAGCGTGTCGAACGGGCTCGCGTAGAAGACCATGAGGCCGAGGAAGAAAGCCGCGATCACGGCCAGCGTGGCCTGCGCGTAAGGCGCGATGTCGTGGTGGCGATGGCGCGTGAGGCGCAGCACCACGCTCGAGAAGATCGACAGCACGAACCCCCACAGGAGCAGCGAGCCCGCCTGGCTCGACCACATGGCGGTGAGCTTGTAGAAGGTGGGCGTGTCAGTGGAGGAGTTCTGCGCGACGAGCGAATACGAGAAGTCGTTGCGCAGGTAGGCGCTCTCGAGAATGACCACCGCGAGGATCGTCAGGGCGGCCAGGCAGTAGAACGCATGACGTCCCGACACCACGAACTGCCTCTTCCCCGTGCGGGCGCCGTAAACGGACGCGACGGCCGCGTAGACCATCGTGAGGAGCCCCACGACGAGGCAGGCGTAGCCGACCGTTGCCACTACGTCTTGGAGGTGTTCGGCGCCGCCTGGAACTTGGACGGGCACTTCGTCACGAGCGAGTCTCGCTCGCCGACGAAGGTGCCGCCGCGCATCGTGCCCTTCACGATGATCTCGCGCCCGGCGCGGAACGGGTCCGGCACCTCACCGGAGTAGCTGACCCGAAGCGGCGTGCCCGTGCCGTTGCGGTCGCGCACCGAAAAGCGCATCGAATCGCCGTTGTGGACGATCGACCCCGCCACCACCTTGCCCGTGAGCTCGTAGGAGCGGCCGGAGTCGGCCGAGCGGAGCAGCTGCGAGGGCTGCTTGGCGTCGGTGGCGGCGCTGAAGCTCGTGTATATGAGGGCGCCGGCCAGGAGCATCGCGGCCGTGAGCGCGATGACCAGCCGAATCCTCCGCTTGCGACTGGGATCCATCTGCCGCTGGATTATGACGCCACAGGATTAAGAGACGATTGTTACCCGTCCTTGCGCGACGGATGGCCCTGGCCGGGCCACGGCGAAAGGATCAGCAGGAGCCGAGCGTCCGAATGCGCCCGCACCTCGTGGCGCTCGTTCGGCTCGAAGTGCACGAGCAGGCCCGCGCCGCCGCTCTCAGTCCGCCCATCTTGCTGGATCTCCACCTCGCCGTCGACCACCACCACGTAAGCGCGCTCGTGCACCTGATGGTCTTGGAGCTGCTCGCCTCCGGGTAGGTTGATCACGATCACGCGCGACTCGTCGTCGGTCCGCAGAATCTGGGGATGGTGCGGCTCGATGTCGAGGGAGCGGATGTCCCAGCTGTCCAATTGAGGCCTCCTGTTCGGCGTCTGACGCGAGTGATGATGACGCAATGCCCGCCTTTGCCGCCCTCTTAACGACCATCGCGCTGCTCTCCCCGGCGCCCCGCCCGCACATCGTGCAGAAGCGGATCCCGTTCCCGCCGCGGCGCGAGCGCGAGATGCGCAGCTACGCGATCCGCCACTACGGCATCCACACGTTCAGGCTGCGGGGTCCGAAGGTGATCGTGGAGCACTACACGGAGACCACCTCGTTCGCCCCCGTGTGGAACGAGTTCGCGCGCGACGTGCCGGACGTGGAGCTTCACGAGCTGCCGCAGGTGTGCGCCCACTTCGTGGTCGACCGCAGCGGCAGGATCTACGAGCTCGTGCCCCCGAGCATCATGTGCCGCCACACTGTCGGCCTCAACTGGACGGCGATCGGCATCGAGCACGTGGGGATGAGCGACGCGCAGGTGATGGGCGACCGCCGCGAGCTGCGCGCCTCGCTCGCGCTCACGCGCTGGCTCCAGGGCCGCTACGGCATCCTCACCCGCAACGTGATCGGGCACGCCGAGAGCCTGTCGAGCCCGTATCACCGCGAGCGCGTGGCGGCGCTGCGCAGGCAGACCCACGCCGACATGCAGCACGCCACCATGGTGCGCTACCGCCGGCTACTACGAGCGCGCTAGAAGAGCCTCCACGCGCTCGCGCAGCTCGGCTGGGCTGAACGGCTTCTTGATGTAGTCGTCGGCCCCCACCTGGTAGCCGTAGGAGGCGTCGCCTCCGCCCGCGCGCGCCGTGAGCAGGATGAGCGGCATCGTGGCCGCCTCTTCAGTCCCGCGCAGGCGCTTCACGACCTCGTAGCCGTTCAGGCCCGGCATCATCACGTCCAGCACCGCGAGGTCCGGAAGCCGCTCCGCCGCGAGGGCGAGCGCCTCGTCCCCACTGCGGGCCTGGATCACGTCCATGTTGCCGCGCTCGAGCTGAAGGGAGACGAGCGAGAGGATGTCCTCGTCGTCGTCAGCCACGAGAACGAGCGGCCGGGTGCGCTCCTCTGCTGCGCTCATTGGGGAAAAGCCTAATCAGGCAAACAGATGTCCAGCCGCGTGAGGTTTTGGCGGGTCGGCGGGTTGTGGGGTACGGAACCCGAACCAAGGAGGCCGATACGAATGCTTCGGAAACCCCTTCTCTGGATCGCGGCGCTGTCGTTGGCGGCCGTCCTGGGCCTCACCGCCCAGGCTTCGGCATCCACCGTCAAGGGCACCGTGGTCCACACCAACAAGAGCGCCCACACCTTCGTGGTCGCAAGCCGCAGTGGCCACCTCACCCTTGTTAGCTCGCGCCATCTCGCGCGCGCGGGCAGCGTGGTGAAGGTGTCCGGACGAAAGACGAAGAACGGCATGCGGGCACGCCACCTGCGGCGGCACGGCCACAGCCGGCACGCGCGACTGCGCGGCATGGTCACGTGGGCGAGCTCGAGCGGCTTCACCGTCGCGTCGGGCAACGCGTCGCTGCTCGTTCACAAGTCGAGCTCGGATGACGGCGCGCCGGTCGGCACCCCGGTGGAAACCGACGTGACGATCGACGACCACGGCGACCTGGACGACGACAACACGCAGCAGATGGGCGAAGTGCCGGGCCAGATGAAGCTCGAGGGCGTGGTCCTCAGCACTGACCCCACCGCCGAGACGATCACCATCTCCGGTGACGACGACGAAGGCGATCAGGCGAGCATGTCCGACGACAACGGGTCGAACGACCAGGGCGACGACCAGAACGACGACATGAACCCGCAGATCGTGGTTCACGTGCCCGACGCGACGGCGTTCATGGTCGGGGACAAGGTCGAGCTGATCGTCACCGGTCCGGCCAGCGACGGCTCGTTCACGCTCGTGAAGGTGGACGAGCAGGAAGGGCAGGCAGGAGAGGACAACGGCGACGCAGGCGCTGGCGACCAGAACAACCAGGGCGATCAGAACAACCAGGGCGATGGCGGCTCTGGGGATGGCTCCGGCGACGGCGGGAGCTGAGCCGCAAGACGGGTAGCGGGAGCCCTATGGCGAGGGCGGTGGCGCGATCCCGCGGCGCCGCCGCCCCGCCGCACCGCTCGTGCGCGGGGCGAACTGCAGGCCGAGCAGCGCAATGTCGTCCCTCGGCAGGTCGCCGTCGTCCGCGCCCGCACTCTCGAGGAGCCAGTCGAGCACGTCGCCCAGGCTGGAGTGGTCGATGCCGTCGATCAGCCGGCACAGCTCCTCGGCGAGCACAAAGCGGCGCGGCGCATGTGCGTCGGTGAGCCCGTCCGTGTAGAGCACGAGCAGCTCGCCAGGTTCGAGAGTGACCCGCTCGGCCGTGAAGCTTGCGTTCTCGAAGCCGATGAGCTGGCTGGAGGACCCCCACTCCGCGCACGGCTGGTCAAGCCGCATGAGCAGAGGCGGCGGATGGCCCGCGCTCGCGAGTTCCAGGTCGAGGCGATCGCCCTTCACAGCGCCGGCCACACAGGCGACGGTGAGGAGCCGGTCACCGGGTTCGCTCTGGGCAAGGACGGCATCGTTAAGCGCCAAGAGCAGGTCCGCCGGATGGGTTTCGTGCGAGGTCTCCGCGCGAAGCGTGTAGCGGGCGAGCGCTCCCACCGCCGCGGCCTCCGGGCCCTTGCCCTGGACGTCGCCGATCCATGCCACGAAGCGCCCCCCGCCGAGCTCGACCACGTCGTAGAAGTCGCCGCCCACCACCTCTCCCGTGCCGGCTGGACGGAAGCGCGCGCCGAACACCACACCCTCGAAGTCGGGCAGGGCTGTCGGCATCAGGCTGCGCTGGAGGGCGGCCGCCGTCTCGTGCTCTCGCTCGTACAGCAGCGCCCTGGCGATACCGCTCGCGCAGCGCTCGGCCACCGCTTCGGCGAACTCGAGCTCGTCGGGCTGGAAGGTCCGGGCGGACCTGAAGCTGACGAGAAGGCCGCCGAGGCAGCGGGGTCCGGACAAGAGCGGCAGCGCGAGTGACGCCACCACTCCGTTGCGGTCCCGCTCGGGAGCAATGTCCGGATAGCGGGCACGGTGTGCGGCAGCGTCGCCCACGTGCACCAGGCGCCGCGTTCGCACGGCGTCCGTGAGCGGGCTCTTCACGCGCAGAGGCAGGTTGGTGAGCCGCTCGCGCTCCTGCAGCGGCCAGCCGATGCCGGCGGACATCGTCACGGTCTGGCGCTGCTCATCGAGCAGTGCCACGGCGCCCCCGTCGCCCTCGAGCGCCAGCACGGCCTCGGCCACCACCGCGCGACTGACGTCGAGCGGAGTGGCCGCCTCGGAGATCGTGGTGGCCAGCCGCTCGAGCTGGCGGGTGCGCCTGGCAGCCACGCGCTCGCGCTCGAGCCGCTCCTCGCGCTCGGTCACGTCGGATACCACGGCCGCCACGCCGATCAGCTCACCGCCCGCCCGGCGGACCGGGAAGAGGCCGACCGTGCAGGTCCGCCCCCCGCCCGTCACGCGCAGCGCGCCCACCGGGCGGCCGTCACGCAGCACGCGCCCGAAGTCAGCCGTCAGATCCGGCTGGAAGCCGCCGAACACCTCGGCCACCGTCTTGCCGCGCTGCCCGGCGGGGTCGCCGCCCGTCATCGCCGCGAGCGCGCTGTTGCTTCTAAGGCAGCGCAGATCGTGGTCGAACAGCGTGAGGCCGATCGGCGTCTGCTCGAAGATCGCCGAGAACTGGGCGGCGCTGCTCTGAGACAGGCGCTCGAGCTCGAGCGTGTGCTGCTCGAGCGAGGAGGCCATCTGGTTGAAGGCGACTCCCAGGTCCTTCAACTCGGCGGCCCCCTGGGGCTCGACCCGTTCCTCGAGCTTTCCCGCGGCGAGCCTCCGGGCTCCTCGCGCGAGACGCCGCAACGGCTCGGCAACGAAGCGGCTCACGTAGGCGCCGCTCAGGCCGACCATCAGCACGAGGAGCGCCATCGCAATGATCGTGAGCACCCGGGCCTGATGCGCGGCGGAGTTGGCCGCGGCGCGCTGGTTCGCCTGCAGTACGTCCTCCACGCTCGTGAAGCGGCCGAGCGTCGCGCGAATGCCGTCCACCCGGCCCTTGCCCTCGGACAGCCGGCGCAACCCGATCCTGCGCCCCGCGCCCACGGCCGCGATCACCGGCACGGCATAGTTGGACACATAGGAATCGAGCTCGCTCCTGAGCTGGCGAGCGAGCGCCGCCTGCGGCGGGTTGTCGCGCACAAGCTGCTGAAGATTCCTGAGCCGCTTGGGTTGCGTCGCCCGCGCGCGTGTATATGGCTCGAGGAAGCTCGGCCGGCGGCTGATGATGTAGCCGCGCACTCCCGTTTCGAGGTCGATCACCGAGCCCTCGATGCCGCTCGCCGCCTCGAGCACGTCAGCCGAGTGCCGCGCCTGCGACTCGCGGCTGCGCGACACGTCCACGGTGTGCAGCAGCAGGCCGAACACCGCTCCGAGGGCGAGGGCGACCACCAGCGTGGCAAGCCGCACACGCGCGGTCAGCCCGATACGCAGGCCGCGAGCCCGTCCCATGGGTTCAATTCTGCCCCAAGCGCCAGACCGCCGGGATGTGGGGTTTGCCTTTGACTTGAGATACAGGGTCGTATTCAGATACGATTCTGTATGTGAAGTGGGTCGGCTGGATATTGGCCTTCACCGTGGGGATGCCCGTCATCGGCATCGGGATTCCCGTCGGGTGGGTGTGGATCGCTTCGCAGTTTCAGCACGGTGGCTCCGCTGCGGTCGGGCTCGCCCCCGTGCTGATCCTTTCGTTCGGCATCCTGTGGTCGTACATCGCGGTGAGCACGGTGGCGAACTGGATCGCTCCGCCGCCGCCCGACAAGTACCGCAAGCAGCCGCGCAGCCGGTGGCTCGAGCCGATGGCGCCCGACCGCGCGCGCCGCACCACCACGACGAGCGTGGAAACCTTCTTCATCGTGACGACGATGGTTGTGAGCGTGAGCGCCGACATCTTCCTCGTGTTCTTCGGACATCCCGGTGTTCCCGCCGCTCCGTGACCCGGAAGACGCGCGAAGAGCGTCAGGCAGAGACACGCCAAGCGCTACTCGATGCCGCCGCCGCAGTGGTGGTGGACCGTGGCCTGGCCGGCGCCAGCGTGGAGGCGATCTGCGCGAAGGCGGGCTTCACGCGCGGCGCCTTCTACTCGAACTTCGAGAGCAAGGAGCAGCTCTTCGTCGAGCTGCTCCAGCAGCGCGTCTACGAGCATTACCGCGAGATGGCGGAACGGCGGATCGCCGAGCCGGAGTCGCGGCCAACGCTGCGCGAGACCGGCGAGGAGCTCGCCGCGCTGCAGGCCGATCCGCGCGGGCGCTGGCTGCTCCGCCTCATCCTCGAGCTTCTGGCAGAGGCCGGCCGGAGCGACCGGGTGCGCGAGCTCGCCGCCACCTTCTGGAGCGGCAATCGGGAGCTCACCGCGCACAGCATCCGGGAGGCTTATGCGAGCGCGGGGAAGCGCGCGCCGCACGACACGCGCATGCTCGCCACGGCGCTGATCGCCCTCGACATCGGCCTGGCTCTGCAGCACTACGTGGACCCGGAAGCCGTGCCGCTCAGCGTCTACCCCGAGCTCTACGAGCTGCTGTTCGAGCAGTTCGACCCTGGGCGGAAGAAGCGAAAGTGAGCGGCGTTACTCGATGAGCGGCGGCTCTTCGAGCTTCGCGTTGATCCTGTCCGAGAGCGCCTTGGCCGCGGCGATCTGCGCCTGGCGGCGCTCGGCCTCGCCGGCGTGCCGGCTGAGCGCGGCGTCGTAGGCGTCAGCGGCCACCTGCCACAGCTCCTGCTGTCGGGCCGTCTCGAGGGCTGCCTCGTGGCGCATCGTCTCCGCGCGCTCCACCACCACGGCGCTCAGCTCGTCCGGTCCGTGCGTCTCCGAGCCCTGCAGCTCGCGGACGAAGGCGAAGGTGCGTTCTCCTGCCTTGACGGGCCGGTGTCGCCAGCGCTCTATGCGAATGGACCCGTCCTCGAGCACGTTCGTGGTCACGGACCAGCGGGTGTACGGCTCGAGCAAGTCGAGCCACGCCTGCCGGCGCGCGCGCCAGCCGGCGCTTCCCCGTTCGGCAATCGCGTTGGCGGTGACCTCGGCGAGATGCACCCAGCCCCAGTGAGTGGCCACAAGCATCACACCAACGGCGATCAAGGCGAAGTTCAGCCCGCTGACGCCGTTCACGAACGCGAGGACGATGCCGAGAAGGGCCAGAGCCGCTCCGCCGATCAGCGAGAGACCCGTGAGGGTCGCCCCCGCGGCGACGATTGGAGCGCGTGCGCCGCTTTCCGGCTGCGGCGTGTTGAAGCGCTCGCTCTCCGGCAGATTCGCCTGCTCTTCGACGAGCCGCTCGTCGGCTCGCAATCCGACGAATTCGGAGGGATCCGTTACGCCGCCTGGCAACTCCACCGCCTCACTGAGCGAATCTTGCGCAACCCTCGGCCGTCCCCTAGCGTGTTGATGGACCCACCGCGCAGAAAGGAAGCGCCAATGCCGATCTTCTTCTTCACCGTAGAGCAACAGGAGCGCGCGATCGTGGAGCGCTTCGGGAAGTTCGTCAGGGTGGTGGGGCCGGGGCTCAACCGCAAGTCGCCCTTCGTGGAGCGCGTCGCCTCGACGATGACCCTCCAGGTCGAACAGCAGAACATGGAGATCGAGACGAAGACGAAGGACAACGTCTTCGTGCGTGTGAAGATCGCCATCCAGTACAAGGTCGGCGACAGCGACGAGCAAGTCAAGAACGCGTACTACAAGCTCGACGATCCCGAGGTTCAGATGGAGGCGTACGCGTTCGATGTCGTGCGCTCACACGTCCCCACCCAGGACCTCGACGCGGCCTACGAGGACGCGGAGGCGATGGCCCAGCACATCAAGGACCGCCTGTCGAACCAGATGGACGAGTACGGCTACGAGATCGTGAAGGCGCTCGTGACGAACATCGAGCCCGGTCAGAAGGTGAAGGACGCGATGGACAACATCAACGCGGCGCGGCGGAACCAGGAGGCCGCGAACGCGCAGGGCGAGGGCGACAAGACGCTGCGCATCAAGAAGGCCGAGGCGGAGAAGGAGAGCATGCGCCTCCAGGGCGAGGGCGTGGCCGAGCAGCGCAAGGCGATCACCGAGGGGCTGAAGGCGTCAGTCGAGCAGCTGGCGGAGGCCGCGGGCGTGGAGCCGCGCGAGGCGATGGCGCTCGTGTCGCTCACGCAGTACATGGACATGCTGAGAGAGGTGGCGAGCGCCGCCCGCACCAACACGATCCTTCTCCCCCACTCCCCGGACGCTGTCGGGCAGCTCCAGGGGCTGCTGCGCGACGGGCTGCTGATGGGCAATCTCGCCGCGGATGCCGCTACTTCCGGCGACGGGACGAGCCGGCCGCCCGCAGCGACGGGTTAGGCCCCGGGCTCGAGATCGATCCTGACGGTCGTCATCTGCGTGGCTGTGGAGCGCAGCAGCAGGCCGTCTAGCCAGTAGCCGAATCGGCCCTTGCCGAGCGCGCGGTGGCGAGCGCGGGCGTCGTCGTCCGGCAGCGGTTGCGCGGTTCCGGTGCGCCAGCGCAGCTCACCGTCCTCCACGAGTCCGACCCGCACGCGCGGTTCAGCCACGAGGTTCTGGAAGTAGCGCGCGTGCGGCCCGTGAGCGGAGATCAGCCAGAAGGTGTCGCCCTGGAGTCCATTCGCAACCGGTATGCGGCGGGCCAGCCCGGTGCGCCGGCCCGTCGTCTCGAGTACCGCGTAGGTGGAGCCGAGCTTCCCCGCGAACACGAGGCGGCGAACGATCGGGTTGACGAGCCGCCGCTCGATCGTGCGTGACACACGGCGCTGGAAATGTTTGTTTCCCGGCATCGCGCCACTCCTCCGTCGCGCCTATCGGGGCGCGGCCAAGCCCAGCTTGCGGTCGAACTCCAGCGTCCGCTGCGTGTCCTCGTAGGAGATGTGCTCGCGGATCCGGCCCCAGCGCAGGCGGTCAAACAACACGCCCTCATTCTCGTAGATCACGCGGCCGCTCTCATCAGTCGCGCGGTCCGTGAAGCGCGTGCAGATCATCGTGTTCCAGGGCGGCCCGCTCACCACGATGTCGTGCGGCTGCAGCTCGAGCCGCGCGCTCCGGTACCGCTTGAGCCAGGTGCGCACCTGGTCCTTGGAGCGATAGTCGGCAGCCCACGAGTGCTGCCCGAGGAAACGAAAGTGGAGGTCGTCGGCGGCGAGAGCGAGGAACACTCGCGGGTCTCCTTCGCGGAGCCTCGCGAACGCAAAGAGCGTGATCTGCTTCACGATCCACCTGTACATGAATCAGGCGTTACCCGGCGCTATCGGATCGTCATCGTCCCCGCCGGAACAGCCGCCGTGTTCTGACGGCAGGGCTCGTTGAGGAGCGTGTCGCAGGCCGGCAGCGGCGCCTCGGCGCGGCCGCCCTCCAGCTGTCCGAGGACGAGCGCTGACGGATGCGCCGCGTCCGCGTAGATGCTGTTCACCGCGGGGGCGCTTATGAAGTCGAGCGACCAGCCGCCGGTCATCCCGGTGGGCGCGTCGATCCACAGCCGGATGCTCGATCCCTTGCGGAACACGTAGTCGAACGGCCAGAGCTGGGCGCGCATGTAGGTGGGCACCCCGGGCACGAGCGCCTGGGCGTCCGCCTGCTGGTCGGTTTGGAACGGGGCTAGCGCGGTTGAACGCTGCGGGTCCAGCTTCCTCTGGGACGCGCGCAGCCAGCCACGTCCGACGTACACCTCCTGCCCGTCGGGGCGCACCTCGGTGAGGGTGATCTGGAGGTCGGTGTCCGGCGCGGTCGAGCTCAGCCAGAGGTTGGCCGACCC
>DATEPK010000284.1:0-2989 GCA_035273245.1 Thermoleophilaceae bacterium | reverse complement strand
CCTCACGCGTGTAGAGGAAGCGTGCGAGGCGATCCTAACCCTGTCCGGCACCACCAACGGCCGACTCGCCACAGAGGGCTTCCGCAGCCTCGAGCGCACCTGCGGCGTGCCGCTCGCAGATCTCTCCGGCACGCGCGAGGCCGACCGGATCACCTTCCACGACGCTCAGGTCCAGCCGCGCACCGTGATCACCTCGCCCGAGTGGTCGGGCATCGAGGCTCACGGGCGCCGCTACTCACCGTTCACGATGAACGTGGAGCGCGAGAAGCCGTGGCACACGCTGTCGGGCCGGATGCACTTCTACGTGGATCACCAGTGGATGCTCGAGCTGGGCGAGGGGCTGCCGGTGTTCCGGCCGCCGCTCCACTACCGCGCGATCTTCGGCGATCAGGGCGCGCGCGACGGTTCGGGGCGAGCCGAGCTGACGCTCAAGTACCTGACCCCGCACTCGAAGTGGTCGATCCACTCGGAGTACCAGGACAACCTGCACATGCTCACGCTGTTCCGCGGCGGAGGGATGCTGTGGGTGAGCCGCGAGGACGCCGAGGCGCTCGGCGTGCGCGACAACGATTGGCTCGAGGCGTTCAACCGCAACGGGGTGATCGCCTGCCGCGCGGCCGTCACGCACAGGGTGCCGCAGGGCACCTGCCTGATGTACCACGCGAAGGACCGGCACCTGAACGTGCCGCTCACCGAGCTCCAGGGCAAGCGCGGCGGCACCGACAACTCGGCCACGCGCATCGTGATGAAGCCCACCCACTTCATCGGCGGCTACGCGCAGCTCTCGTTCGGCTTCAACTACTACGGACCCACGGGCTCCCAGCGCGACGAGATCGTGGTGATCAGAAAGCGCGAGGCGGAGGTGGTGTTCCAGTGACGATCCGGGCGCAGGTGGCGATGGTGATGAACCTCGACAAGTGCATCGGCTGTCACACCTGTTCGGTCACCTGCAAGCAGGTGTGGACCAACCGGCCCGGCGCCGAGTACATCTGGTTCAACGACGTGGAGACGAAGCCGGGGCTCGGCTATCCGCGTCGCTGGGAGGACAACGACCACTGGCGTGGCGGCTGGGAGCTGAACAAGAAGGGCAAGCTCAAGCTGAAGGCGGGCGGCCGCATCAAGAAGCTCCTCACGATCTTCGCCAATCCGGACCTGCCGCAGATCGACGACTACTACGAGCCCTGGACCTACGACTACGAGAAGCTGATCACCGCTCCGCTCTCCGAGCACGACCCCGTGGCGCGGGCGCGGTCGCAGCTCACCGGCAAGGCCCTGCAGGAGATCCAGTGGGGGCCGAACTGGGACGACAACCTCGCGGGCACCTACGAGCGCATCGAGGAGGACCCGCTCACGCGCGGCATCCAGGACCAGGTGAAGGCCACCTACGAGCAGGCGTTCATGTTCTACCTGCCGCGCATCTGCGAGCACTGCCTCAACCCGTCGTGCGTGGCGTCGTGCCCGTCGGGCGCGATGTACAAGCGCGAGGAGGACGGCATCGTGCTCGTGGACCAGGCGAAGTGCCGCGGCTGGCGCTACTGCGTGTCCGGCTGCCCGTACAAGAAGGTCTACTTCAACCACCGCACGGACAAGGCGGAGAAGTGCACGCTCTGCTACCCGCGGATCGAGGCTGGGCTGCCCACGATTTGCTCGGAGACGTGCGTGGGGCGCATCCGCTACATCGGCCTCGTGCTCTACGACGTGGACCGCGTGGAGGCAGCCGCGTCCGTGCCGGATCCGCGCGATCTGCTCGATGCGCAGAAGGACGTGTTCCTCGACCCCGAGGACCCGGCAGTGCGCGAGCAGGCGGCGCGCGACGGCATCCCGGACGACTGGATCCAGGCCGCCCGGCGCTCGCCCGTGTACGCGCTGGCACACCGCTACCGCGTGGCGCTGCCGCTCCATCCGGAGTACCGCACGCTGCCGATGGTCTGGTATGTGCCGCCGCTCTCCCCGATCGTGAACGCGCTCGAGGAGGACGGCTACGAGGCGGATCCGGACCACGTGTTCCCGGCGATCGAGTCGATGCGGATCCCGGTGGACTACCTGGCGAATCTGCTCTCCGCCGGGGACGCCGAGGTGATCCGCGGAGTGCTGCGCCGGCTCGCGGCCATGCGCGGCCACATGCGAAAGCGCGAGGTGCTGGGCGAGCACGACGCCTCGATGCCCGAGTCGGTGGGCATGAGCGTGGAGGACGTGGAGGACATGTACCGGCTGCTCGCGATCGCGAAGTACGAGGACCGCTACGTGATCCCGCAGGCGCACGCCGAGCTCGGGCGCGCGCTGATGGAGCAGCAGGGCACTTGCGGCCTCGACTTCGAGGGCGGGCCGGGCAACTGCGGCGCCATCGCCTACGACTCGTCGGTGGAGGAGGAGTCCTTCATGCTCACCGACGACAAGCTCGACATCGTGCAGATGCTGGGCGACCAGCGTGCCAAGGATGGGGAAGCCGGTGCGTAGGCGTTCGGCGGCTCGGGCGGCCACCGTCTACAAGCTCTGCTCGCTGCTGCTCCAGTACCCGGACGAGGAGCTGCTCGGCGCCGCGGATGAGCTGCGCGACGCGGTGCGCGCGCTGCCGCGGTCGCGCGCGGCGGAGGCGCTCGACGAGTTCCTCGACTGGTGGACCGCCTGCGATCCGCTCGCGCTCGAGGAGCACTACGTGCAGAGCTTCGATCTCGACAAGCGCTCGGGGCTCTACCTCACCTTCTACGCCAAGGGCGACAAGCGCGAGCGCGGCGCGGCGCTCGTGCGGCTCAAGCAGATGTACCGCGCCTGCGGGCTGCCGCTCGAGGGCACGGAGCTGCCGGACTACCTGCCGGTCATGCTCGAGTTCGCCGCCGCCGCGCCGGCCGGTCGCGGCGAGCTGGTGCTGCGCGAGCATCGCGCCGCTCTCGAGCTCGTGCGGCTCAGCCTGCACGAGCGCGAGGACCCGTATGCGCGGCTGCTCGACGCGGTCTGCCTGACGCTCGGCGAGGCGTCGTCCACCGACCTG
>DATEPK010000283.1:0-2382 GCA_035273245.1 Thermoleophilaceae bacterium | reverse complement strand
GAGCCAAAGGCGTGAGCGCTCTCGATCGAGCCGGCGAGCGGCTGCGACTTCAGGCGGGCGAGCGCGACTGGGTCGCCGGTCAGAGAGGCGCCGGACCATTCGAGCACGGCCGTCACGAGCAGGGCGACCACGAGCACAAGCACGCCCGCCACCGCCCAGAGCGCGCGCCTGCGTACGGACGACTTCCGTGGAGAGCCCGCGCTGATCGCCACAGTCGGAGGATAGGAGCCGCGCATCGTCAGCGGAAGAACATGAATGTGAAGTCTTTGTTGCGCGTTCGGTGCAGGCTTTTCAGCCGTTGCGGGAGAAGCGGCTGATCGGCGCAACGGTCTCGAATCCGAGGCGCGAGTAGATGCCCACGGCCGCCTCCGTGGCGTCGAGGCGGGCGTACTTGGCTCCGGCCTCCCGGGCGCTGCGCAGTGCGGCGGCGGTCATCGCCTGCCCGATACCGAGGCCCCGCCAGTCCGGGTCCGTGTTGACGAAGAAGACGCTCGCTGCTGCGCCGAAGACGCTTGAACCGGACGTCGCGCGCACGGTGGCTTCGCCGTCGGAGGCGGCGAGCAGGCGGGTGGAGGGCGGCAGGGAACTCAGGAAGGCGGCGATCGCGGTGGGCGGATCGGAGATCCGGGGGTCCGCCCGCACCGCGAGGGCGAGGGCGTCGTCCAGCGGTACACCGCCAGGAGGGTCCTCGGCGAGCCGTCGCACGGGTTGCAGCGTCAGGTTGCCCGGCAGCGGAAGCGCTGGGAGCGATCGAAGCTCGCGGCGGATCATCGCCGTCGCCGTCTCGCAGTTCCACGCTGGATCGCCCTGAAGGAGCTCCGAGCAGCGTTTCGCCTCGGCGAAGACGGTGACTGTTCCGCTCCGAATGTCTGGCAGCACGCCCGCCAGCGCGTCGTAGGCCCTGTCATCGGTGACCAGCAAGCGGCTGCGCAAATCCTCGGCACGGAAGAGCAGACCGCGCAAGCCAGGCTCTTCGACGATCGATTGCCCCGGGCGCCGCACACCGTCCCAGCGAGCGACGGTGGCGGCAACGTAGACGTCAGCGGAGGAAGCCACAACCGCGAGCTTGTCAGGCGTCACGCACTTGTTGCAGGCGCGCTACGAAGTTGTCGCGCCGATCACCCACGTGTCACACGCCGCTCCATAGGTTGCATCCATGGCGAGCGAGCGCGGCCAGGCGACCATCGAATGGACGGCGGTGGTCCTGCTCGTCGCGCTCGCCTTCGCCACCATCCTGGCGCTGGGGCTGTCGCATCTGGACGGCCGGAGCTACGGCGGCGCGCTTGCGCGCGCGATCGTCTGCGCGGTGCGCGGCGGCTGCGACGACGGGCATGACGCGCTCGAGTCCGCGTACGGCGCGCGCGACGCTGCGCTCCTGCGCCGGTACGCGCCAAGCCTCGTCTACGAGCCGGGCGAGAAGGAGATACCGATCGACTACCGGCAGTGCCGGACGACGGCGTGCGGCAACGCCCCGGACGACCGTTCGCTGGACGTGAGCCAGACGAACACGGGCGTGCCCGCGAGTGTCTTCACCCACGTGGTCCACGAGGACGGCCACACGTTCCTGCAGTACTGGTTCTACTACCCGGACTCGAACACCACCTGGGCGGGCTCGGACAAGGCTTACAAGGTGGCCACCTCGCCGCTGAACCTCGCGCACAAGCTGTGGAAGAAGGTGCCGGCGGCGCCGCGCTATCCCGGCTTCCACAACGACGACTGGGAGGGCTATCAGGTGGAGCTCGACCCTGGCGGCGGTGTGCGGGTGCGGGCCACGGCGCACCACGGGTACCAGTACTGCAAGCAGCGCCAGTGTGCCGACCAGTGGGGGCCGTGGACGGGCTGGACGCGGGTGTCACGCGGCAGCCACGCCGGGCACATCCCGCTGCGCACTCACCTGCGCGGCGTGGACGTGGGGAGCGGATTCCCGTTCGTGCGCGGCAGCTATTCGATCGACGGCCCGTCTTATCCGGGCGTCGACGTCCACGAGCGCACCACGGTGGCGGCGGACCTGCGCCTGATTCCGCTGGAGACCGTGGACCAGAACGCGGCACCGCAGTTCGACGGCATCACGCCGCCGTGGGACAAGCCGGTCTACTGGGATCCCGTGGACGACGGGACCTGAGCGCGCTACCTGCTCGCGACGCTCTTTGCGAGCTCGATGAAGGTGCGGGTGCCGAAGCCGGTGGCGCCGTTGCCGGCCCACGACTTGGCGGCGGCCCAGGCGGTGCCCGCGATGTCCATGTGAACCCAGGGCCGGTCGTCCACGAACTGGCGCAGGAACTCCGCCGCGTAGCAGGACGATGCCTTGCGCTGCTCGGACGAGTTCTGAAGGTCGCCGTAGGTGCCCTTCGTGAGGTCGAGGAACTCCGGGTGGAGCGGCAT
>DATEPK010000282.1:0-5573 GCA_035273245.1 Thermoleophilaceae bacterium | reverse complement strand
CGGCTACCACCGTCACGAGCCGGGTCGGCGGATCCCGAGCATGATGGCGCCCACCGTCGTGCTGCGGGAGGGGAAGCCGGAGGTGGCGCTCGGGTCCGCGGGGTCGAACCGGATCCGCTCGGCCATCCTCCAGACGATCATTGGGGTGGTGGACGACGGCATGGCCGCGAGCGAGGCGGTGAACAGGCCGCGGGTGCACTTCGAGTCCGGCCTGGTGGACGCCGAGCCGGGCGTCGACCCCGAGCAGCTCGAGGCGCTCGAGCGCGACGGCTGGGCGGTGTCGCGCTGGGTGGAGCGCAACCTCTACTTCGGCGGCGTGCAGGCGGTGGCGCGCGACCCGGCCACGGGCGAACTTTCAGGCGGCGGGGATCCACGCCGCGGCGGCGCGTCAGTCCTGGTGGACTAGACCTCCGCCTTCCGCCCTGGCTGCCCAACCAGCCCGCAAATAGCGGCTTTTTCACCCCTTCTGGGGGGTGTGCGCGAGTCCGCAATTACGGAAGACTTCTTCTCTTGGCCTAGCCCCTCTGCGGGTACCCCGACTTTGGGAGGAGGGGACGATGCGTACGCGCCTGCGTCCACTCGACGGCTCGTTTCTGCGGGTCGAGACCCCAAACGCCCACATGCACGTCGGCTGGAACGCGGTGTTCGAAGCTCACCCGGACCGTCCGCGACCCGACGTCGAATCTCTCCGCGAGACCATCCTTTCGCGTCTCCACCTGGCGCCGCGCTTCCGCCAGCGGCTGGCATTCCCGCCCCCCGGCTTCGGCGAGCCGTTCTGGGTGGATGACGCTGGCTTCGACATCTCGCGCCACGTGCTCGAGCTGGCGACCGGCGAAGAGCCCGTGAGCCTCGCGAGCTTCCGCGCGCTGGCGGACGCCGCGCTGTCGGTGCCGCTCGACCGCAAGCGGCCGCTCTGGCAGGTGCTGCTCGTGCCACGGCTCGAGGACGGGCGCGTGGGCATGGTGGCGAAGCTGCACCACGCGATGGCGGACGGGCTCGCCGCCGTGGACTTCGCCGTGCTGCTGTTCGACTCCACGCCCGACCCGGTGCACGCACCGCCCGGCGAGGAGTGGCGGCCGCGGCCCGAGCCCGGCCGGCTGGAGCTCGCGGTCGAGGCAGCGGCGTCGAGCGCGGGCGGGATGCTGCGCGTCGCACGCGGTGCCGCGGAGTTCGCGCTCTCGCCGCGCCGCCAGGCGACGAAGGTGGCTGAGACGCTTACCCGCATGGCGTCGGTCGTGCGCGAGGACATGCTCACGGCGGCGCCCGCTTCGTCCGTGAACGTACCGATCGGCCCGCAGCGCACGCTGGTGTGCCACCGCGCGTCCATGGCCGAGATCCGGCGCGCCGGCCGGAGGCCGCGGCTTGCTGTGGCGGTGGCAAACGGCGATCACATCACGGTGAACGACGTGTACCTCGCCGCTGTGGCGGGAGCGCTTCGAACGCTTGCGCTCCGCCGAGGGGACGCGCCACAGCCGCTCAAGGTGATGGTTCCCGTGAACCTTCGCGACGAGTCAGAGCACGGCGCTGACGGCGGGAACCGCATCGCGTTCTCGTTCATCGAGCTGCCGCTGCACGTGGCCACGGCGGAGGCGCGCCTGAGGCGGATCCACGAGGCAACGGCCGCGTTCAAGCGCTCCCACCGGCCGGACGGGAGCCACGCGATGCTCACCGCGCTCGGCTGGCTGCCCGACCCGTTCAAAGGCCTCGCCGCCCGCTTCGCAGCGAGCCCGCGCGCCTACAACGTCACGATCTCGAACATTCCGGGGCCGCAGGCTCCGCTCTACATGCTCGGGGCAATGCTCCACGAGGCATATCCGGTGGTGCCGATCTCCGAGGAGCACGCGCTCTCGGTGGGCGTGTTCGGCTACCTGGACCACGCGCATTTCGGCTTCTATGCGGACCCGCGAGCGCTGCCCGAGGTCGAGCACCTGCCAGAGGCGATCTCGGCCGAGATCCGCGCGCTGGCTGGGCCGCCGCCGCGCCGCCGCCGCGCCGCTGTCGCTCCCGCGCTCGAGGACGCGCCGGCCGAGGTCACTCCGCTGCGCTGAGCTTCCGGATCGCGAACTCCATCCAGCCCTCGAGCTCGCGCTCCTCGTAGGCGTGTCCCTCGGCCGCGGCCCAGGCGGCGAGGTCGATCGGCGCTTCGGGATCCGTGGCCATCACGAGCAGCGTCTCCCCGGCGCTCAGTTCCGCCATGCGCCGCTTCGCCATGGTCAAGGGAAGCGGGCAAGCCAGCCCTCTCGCGTCCACCGTTGCCACAATCGGATTGTGAACGCGTCGCCGTACGCAGTCGCCGCCGTGCTGTCGAGCGGCGAGCCGGAGCGCTTCTACTCGGGCCTGTCCGTGCTCGTTTCAAGTGCGGCGGACGGCGTGCGCTGTGCCGCGCTTGCCTCGTTCCGCGCACTCGAGCTGATGCTCGACGACGACCTCCTGCAGCGGGCCGAGGAGCCGGAGGCCACCCCGTCGCTCTCCTGGGCGGGACGCGAGACGTTCGCCCGCTCGCTGCTCGAGCTCCGCGATACCGCCCTCGGCCTCGACACGCTCGACGTGTACGCATGTGCGGCCTCGGTGGAGACCATGGCAGTCACCCCGGCGTCCGTGGAGGAGCGGCTCGCCGGCGTGATGTCCACGCCGCGCTTTCTGCGCGAGACCGCGGGCGCGACCCTGATGTTCATATGAGGAGGGCGGCTCTCGCCGTCGTGTGCGCGGCGCTGCTCGCCGGCTGTGGCGGCTCGCCGGGCGACATCCTCGGCCTCGGCATCTCCGGTGGCCCTCAGCGGGAGGCGGTGCGCATGCACATGGAGGAGAACGGGCGCGCCAGCTGCAACACCAAGCCGCTTCACCAGATGTCGAGCGCGACGCTCCTCGACGCGCGCAACATCGTCCGCGATGCCCAGCCGTTCACGAAGGCCGGAGCGAACTTCGGGAGACCGACGCCGGGGCAGCGGAACTTCCAGCTGCGCACGCCCGACGGCACGGTGAACTGGACGGAGGGCGCGGTGGGCGTTCCCCCCGTGCTCTCGCAGGCGGAGCTGCTGGCCCTACAGATGGAGCACGCGCTCTGCTGAGCGGCTACTGGAAGCGGATCTTGCCGTTGCTCTTGGCGCGCTCGCCGGCGCGCTCCACGTAATCCACGCGCTTCATAGCGGCGTCGATCAGCCCGCTCAGCATCCCGAGCCGCTCCTCCTCGGAGCGCGACTCGAGTAGCGACTGCTTTGCGTCATGCGCGAAGTCGATAGTCGCGGCGATCCCATAGGCGCCCAGCTCCTCGAGCTGCGCGGCGTCCGGCCGCGACTCCGTGAGCCGCTCGACCAGCTCCGCGTAGCGCTCGCGCGTGTCCTCGAGCGCGGCTGGTTGCGGATCCGCGCCGTCGTCGTCGAGCAGTTCGATGTCGCCTGCTGGGTAGGGGAGCTCCTCGATCCGCCGCAGCAGCCGGAACGGGTGTGAGCCGCGCACGAGGATGTTCATGCGGCCGTCGTCCATCGTCTCGAGCAGCTCCGTGATCGTGGCGGTGCAGCCGATGTCGCGCAGGCCGCTGTCGGACAGCCACACGATGCCGAACTCGCGCTCGTACTCGAGGCACTCGGCGATCATCAGCTTGTAGCGGTCTTCGAAGATGTGGAGCGGCACCACCTCTTCCGGCAGCAGCACGATGCCGAGCGGAAAGAGCGGAAAGCTCGACCGGAACTCACCCACGCGCCAAGGCTACTCCGGCGGATATCCGCACCCACCTTTTCAGGCTGTCCCCTCTTCTAGCGATGAGTCCGGCTTGGGAGCCTTGTCTACATGAGCGTGAGGAGGAAGCTCACATGGACTTTTGTGGCCGCCGCGGCAGCTTTTGTCGTGGGCTGGTTCCTCGTTCCGAAAGTGGGCGAGCTTGGCCACACGTGGAAGCGCGTGAGCGCCGGTGACAAAACCTGGCTGCTCGTCGCGGTTGGCTTCGAGGTTCTTTCGTTTGTCGGCTACGTGGTGCTCTTCCGGGCAGTGTTCGTGCGGTCGCAGTCGCGGATCGACTGGCGCGAGAGCTACCAGATCACGATGGCTGGACTGGCCGCTACCCGGCTTCTGGCCGCGGGCGGCGCGGGCGGCGTGGCTCTCACCGCTTGGGCTCTCAAGCGCTCCGGCATGGACGGGCGCACCGTCACCCGCCGGATGACGTCTTTCCTGGTGATTCTCTACGGCATCTACATGGCCGCGTTGCTGGTCGACGGTGCCGGGCTCGCCAGCGGGCTGTTCGGCATCCACGCGTCAGCCGCCGTCACGATCGCGCCCGCCGCGTTCGGTGGCATCGTGATCGCGGGCGCCCTGATGATGGCGCGGCTGCGGCCGCTGGCCGTGGCGCCCGTGGACGGATCGGGACGCGGCTTCCGCGCTCGGGTTCGGCACGTCACGCTGTCGATCGCCGCCGGTGTGCGTGGGGCTCTCGGGCTCGTGCGCTCGCGCGAGCCGGGCTTGGTCGGCGGCTTCGCCTGGTGGGGCTTCGACATCGCCGTGCTGTGGGCCTCGTTCCACGCGTTCGGCGCGGCCCCGCCTGTGGCCGTGATTGTGATGGGCTACTTCGTGGGCACGCTCGCCAACACGCTGCCGCTACCCGGCGGCGTGGGCGGTGTGGACGGCGGAATGATCGGCGCCTTCCTCGCCTTCGGCGTCGACCCCGCCACCGCCGTGCTCGCCGTCCTCAGCTACCGCGCGATCGCCTTCTGGCTGCCCACGCTGCCCGGCCTCATCGCCTACTTCCAGCTCCGCCGCACGATGGGCGAGTGGCGAGCCGAGGACGAGGCGACGGAGCCGGTGGCGGCGCCGGGCCGGATTGCTGTTGCGTAGGTCGGAGGTCGGAGGTCGGAGGTCGGAGGTCGGAGGATCGACACACGTGGTCGATATAGCGGCCATATATGGCCTATTAGATCGACCACGTCGGGATACGCTCCTGTCGTGAAGGTCCCGTTCGAGGACATCAAGCTCGTTCCCCTCTCGGTGCCGCGTGAACTGCGGCCAGAAGAACGGCGCGTGCTCGAGCTCGCGGTGGCGGCGCCCGGCGCGCCGGAGCCCTAGAGGCGAGCGCGCTCAACATCGATGGCGTGCCCGCCGAAGTCAACCTCCACCTCTTCGACGGCCTCCTTTACGAGCTCGAGATCTGGTGCATCTCGGAGGACCACCAAGTCCTCACCGCTCCGCTCGACCTCGAGACGTTCGACTACGCCTAGCCCGGCTTGCGCGCCGACATCAGCAGGTTGTAGAAGATCGCCGCCGGCAAACGCGGTTCCAGCAGCTTGCGGTCGAGGGCTTGCAGCGCGAGGTAGCCGCGGTAGGCGTACTGGCGCCACGCCCACGGCACCTCCGACGGCTCGGCGGTGGATTCCAGCGTGCGGTTGGCCCAGCCGAACCAGCTGGCGGCCAGCTCCTCGCCGGTGACCCGCACCCGCTCGAAGCCCGCGCGCGACGCAAAGCCACCCAGCTGGCCGGGGGTGAAGGCGTGCACGTCCACCGACATCTCGAGCAGGTGCTCCGCCGCCTCCGCCTCGTCGGCATGCCCGTTGCGCCGCTCCGAGGCGCCCATCAAAGCGCGCCACACC
>DATEPK010000281.1:0-7233 GCA_035273245.1 Thermoleophilaceae bacterium | reverse complement strand
GTCTCCGTCGCGCTCAGCCCGATGTGCGGACCAGCCTCGCGCAGCATGTAGATCAGCCCGCGCCCGGTGGCGGCCTCGCGCCCGTACGACCCCTCGAGCTCGATCGGCTTCCCGGTGACCACCGCCGGCGTGTGGCCGTGCAGCTTCCCGTACTCGTCCATCAGCCACGCCATGGTCTGGGCGTTCGTGCCGACGTCCGGCGCGGGGATGTCGCGCGTGGGGCCGAGCACCTTCTCGATCTTGTCCATGAACGAGCGCGCGATCTTCTGCACCTCGTCGGACTCGAGCTCGTTCACGTCGCAGTTCACGCCGCCCTTCGCGCCGCCGAACGGGATGCCGACGATCGCCGTCTTCCACGTCATCAGCTGCGCGAGCGCGCGCACCTCCTCGAGGTCCACCTCGGGGTGGAAGCGAACGCCGCCCTTGTACGGCCCGCGCGCGCCGTTGTGCTGCACGCGGTAGCCGCGGTAGGTGTGGATGCGGCCATCGCTCTGAGTGATCGCCACCTGCACCTGCACCTCGCGGTAGGACGAGCGCAGCACGTCCGCCACGTCGTCGCGCATGCCGAGCCGCTCCGCCGCCACGTCGAAGTAGTGCGAGACGATCTCGAAGTTCGATACGTCCGCGCGCGCCGGCGCGGACGGCTTGCTGTCCGTGGCGGTTGACGCTTCTTCGGAATCAGCCATTCCACAGGCATCCTTACAAAGGCGCGGGGCGGAGGCGCAAGCCGCCTACCATTAGGAGCCGAGGGGCCTTAGCTCAGTTGGGAGAGCGCCGCCTTTGCAAGGCGGAGGTCGCCGGTTCGATCCCGGCAGGCTCCATCGCTCTCCGGTTGCTCGCGCGCGCGCAGCGGTATAAGGTCAGATAGTTCTCGGTTCTTCGCCGCGTCCAGGACTCGCACCCCAGGTCTCGGCCCGATCTGTAAAGGAAACTCCCACATGCGGTCATCCACCGTACGGGTACGTCGTGTCGGCCTCTTGGCTGCGTTGGTGGCCGCCACCTGTCTGATCTCCACCGGCAGCGCCTCGGCTGATGCCTTCGGCCCACAGTTCCAGGTCACCAACTGGGGACCGGCCGGCGATGTGAACTGGCACGCCGGGTTCTCGGACATCGCCTACAACCCGACGACCGACACGCACCTCGTCGTGTTCATCGCAAGCACGACGGTGGACGACCAGAACACCGACAACAGCACGGACGATGTCTACGGCCAGTTCGTCGATGAGAACGGCAACAACGTCGGCAGCGCCTTTCGGATCTCGACGGTGTCGCAGACGATCGGCAACTTCAACCCCGCCCAGGTGATCTACAACCCCACCACGAACGAGTTCCTGGTGGCCTGGGATCAGGGCGAAGAGGTGTTCGTACGACGCGTATCCGCCACCGGCGCGCTGCTCGACGATCCACAGCAGGTCTCGCAAGCGGGGCAGCCATCCAACGAGGACATCGAGACCGAGGCGATCGCCTGGAGCGCGGACCTGGGCCGCTACCTCGTGGTGTGGAAGGGCAATAGCGACTCCGTCGGGCTCCTGTACGGGCAGTTCGTGAATGCAGATGGCACGGCGGCCGGCTCCACGGACCTCGTCCTCGGTGGCGGCCCCGGCCTGCACGTCGACGATGCGGTCGGCCTCACCTACAACGCGACGAATCACGAGTTCTTCGCCGTTTACCGGGCGAAGGACAGCGTGGGCGAGTACGAGATCTACGCGCAGCGCATCGACCTGGCGGGGAACCGCGTGGGGACGCAGGACATCCGCGTCTCGCACATGGGGCCCGACGGGAGCACCCAGTACGCGACCCAGCCGCCGGACGTGGCATGGAACGCGCAGACGAACCAGTACCTGGTGGCATGGAGCGCCAACGACAACACGCCGCCGCTCGTGCAGGGCGAGTTCGAGGTATACGCCCAGCTGGTTGGGGCGGACGGGTCGATCGCCGGCAACCGGATCCGCGTGTCGCACATGGGGCCGGACGGCAATCCGAACTACGACGCCTTCAGGCCGTCAGTGGTCTACAACCCGAACGCGAACCAGTGGTTCGTCACCTGGCACGGGGACGACAACACTCCGCCGCTCGTGGACAACGAGTACCAGACGTTCGGTCAGATCCTCGCCGTCGACGGCACCAAGGTCGGGACCGACCAGTTCCGCATCTCGCAGACGGTGCCGACCGGCGTGGCCGACTACGACGCCACCCGCCCCACTGCGGATTACAACTCGCAGACCTGCGATTTCATGACCGTCTGGAACACGGGCAACCTGGACACCAACGTGCCCGGACCCCAGGACTACGAGGTGTTCGGCAGTCGCGTTTCCGCTCCGGCATGCCCGCCCAAGCCGGCGCCACCGGCCCCGGCGCCGCCCGCGAAGGACACGACCGCGCCCACGGTCGCGGTGGCCGGCGTGCGGCGGGCCTGCATCGCCAAGTCGTTCAGGCTGCACGTGCACGCGAAGGACGCTTCGGGCGTCGCGCGCGTGCGGGTGTTCGTCGACGGCAAGCGTGTGGTGAGCACGAAGAAGTCGAGCTTCAGCCTGCGCGTCTCGGCGCGGAAGCTGAAGTCGGGACGCCATCGGCTGACCATCCAGATCACCGACAGGGCCGGGAACGTGAGGCGCACGACGCGGCGCTTCAGCGTGTGTGCCGCGGTCAAGCCGCGCCGGCACGTGGCGCCGCGCTTCACAGGCTGAATCAAATGGGTGATGGGGCGGCGCCGGTGGGCGCCGTCCCGCTCCGCTAGGGTCACGCGCCGCATGGCCGAGACCCGGACCCACGACGTCACCACGCCCGACGGGCGCAACCTCCGCGCGATCGAGCTCGGGGCGCCGGACGCACCGCTCCTGGTCGTCCACCACGGCACGCCGATGTCCGGTGCGGTGTTCCGGCCTGAGGCGGAGAGCGCGGAGCAACTGGGCCTGCGCCTCCTCGCCTACGATCGCCCCGGCTACGGCGGCTCAACGCGGCAGGAGGGACGCAAGGTGGCCGACGCGGCGGCGGACGTGGCCACGATCCTCGACCACCTTGGAGTCGAGCGCTTCGCCACCTACGGCATCTCGGGCGGCGGGCCGCACGCCCTCGCTTGCGCGGCGCTCCTTCCCGAGCGTTGCGCGGCGGCTGCCAGCGTGGCGGGCGTGGCGCCCGCCGACCAGCCGGACCTCGACTGGCTCGCGGGGTTGGGCGAGGGCAACATCGCGGAGTTTGGCGCCGCCCGCGAGGGCCCTGAGGCGCTGACGAAGAACCTCACCGAGCAGGCCGAGGGCATGCTCGGCGCGCAGCCGGAGCAGCTCGTGGACGCGATGCGCCCGCACCTCAGCGAAGTCGATGCGAACGCGCTCACAGGTGAGCTGGCGGAATTCCTGCTCGACGCCACGCGTCGCGGACTCGAGCCGGGCATCGACGGCTGGTTCGACGACGACCTCGCGTTCCTCGCGCCCTGGGGATTCGACCTCAGCGAGATGCGAGTGCCCGTGGCCGTGTGGCAGGGCGAGCAGGATCACATGGTCCCGCCGGACCACGGGCGCTGGCTGGGCAGCCACGTAGCGCACGCTGAGGCGAGCATCTTCCCCGACGAGGGCCACCTCACGCTCGCCGTGAGCCGCATCGGCGACGTTCACGCCTGGCTGCGGCACCGGCTCGTCCAGCCGAGCTGAGCATGTGACGATCCGCTCGTTGTCAGGGACCTGACGCACACCGCAACCCGTCCCGGGCATGAAGTGTTCCGAACCCCTACATGCGACGACTTCTCAAGCACCTCACGATCACTGCCCTCCTCGCCGCAGGCGTGCTGCTGCCTGCCGCCTCGGCCCACGCCGCGCGCCACATGGAGGTGGCCCTGCAGGACGACCAGGTCTTCCTCAACCAGTCCTGGTACGGCCGCGCGAAGGCATTTGAGAAGGCCAAGCAACTCGGCGTCACGCGACTCCGTGTGAACTTCATCTGGGGGCACGAGGTGGCCAGCGCCCGCAGCCGGCATGAGCCGAGGCACCGCGCATACAACTGGTACAAGTTCGACTCGCTGATCGATGAGGCGGCCGCAAACGGCATGCGCATCGAGATGACGCTCACCGGTCCCGCGCCGGCCTGGGCCACGCACAACCACCGCATCGGCGTGAACCGCCCGAACCCGCGTGCGTACGGCCACTTCGTGAGCGACGTCGCCAAGCACTTCAAGGGCCGCATTGACCGCTACAGCATCTGGAACGAGCCGAACTGGAAGAGCTGGCTCGCGCCGCACAACAGTGCGCCGCACATCTACAAGCTCCTCTATCTGGCGGGCTACCGCGCGATCCGGCACGCGGACCCGAGGGCGAAGATCCTCATCGGCGAGACCTCGCCGCAGGCGCGCGGGCGGGCCGGCATGGCGCCGCTCACCTTCCTGCGCCGCATGGTCGGGCACTCGCACCTGTTCGCCGACGGCTACGCGCACCACCCGTACGACTACTCGCACTCTCCGAGCACGCGCCCGCGCGGCCGCGACGACGTCACGATCTCCACACTCGGCCGCCTCACGCACGAGCTGTACGTGCTGCGCAAGCACCGCCGGCTACGGACGCGGCATGGCGGCACGCTGCCCCTCTACCTCACGGAGTACGGCTACATGGTCCGCGGGCGCTTCCGGCTGAGCTCGCACAGGCAGGCGAGTTACCTGCGGAAGGCGTTCTCGATCGCCTACCACAACCCGCACGTCAAATCGATGCTGCAGTACGGGCTCGTGTCACCGCCATTCGCGGTGAACTGGGACACCTCGCTGCTCAACTCTCACGGACACGCGCGTCGCACGTTCTACGCGCTGCGCTCGTGGGTCAGGGGCGCGGCGGTGGCCAAGGCGCGGACGGTCCTGATCCCGCCCGCGCCCTAGCCCTCCGGGGGCTTTAAGCCGTCAGCTTCTCGACGTGCGCCTGGATGGCGTGCAGCGTCTCGGCGATGGCGACGAGACTTGAGGCGATGGCGGCATTGACCTCCTGCGCGGCATCCTGATCACCGTCACCGAGCTTGCGCTCGGCCGCTTCGAGGTGCTTCATCGCTTCGTCGCGGTACTCCTTCACTTCAGTCCTCCGTACGTTTGGGCTGGGTTCGTCCCCTGTGATCGGCAGACGCGGCGGCGGATTGACCGCAACGCAGCAAAAATCACGCACGATCCAGGCACTCGCGAGTACGCTCACGTGCGAAGTGGCACGAGCCTGTTCGAACTGCTCCTACGAGAACCCCGAGGGCGCGCGCTTCTGCATGTCATGCGGCTCTGCGCTCGAGCGGCACTGCCCGGTCTGTGACACGCCGTTACCGCCCGAGGCGAGGTTCTGCATGTCGTGCGGCACGCCGCTCGATGAACCGGCGCGGCCCGGGGTGGAGACGCAGCCGCTCCCGGAGGAGCGACGCCAGGTAACGGTCGTCTTCGCCGACCTGTCCGGCTACACGGCGGTGGCGGAGCGCATGGACCCGGAGGCGGTCAAGGGCCTCGTCGAGCGCTGCCTGCGCCGCCTCGGCGACGAGGTGGAGCGCTACGGCGGCACGGTCGACAAGTACATCGGCGACAACGTGATGGCGATCTTCGGCGCACCGGTGGCGCACGAGGACGATGCCGAACGAGCGGTGCGTGCCGCGCTCGGCATGCAGGATGCGATGGCTGGCATCAACGCCGGGCTCGACGAGACGCACGGCGTGACCTTCGCGCTGCGAGTTGGCGTGAACACCGGCGAGGTGCTGGCCGGAGCCCTCGGCCGCGACTACACCGTGATCGGGGACACCGTGAACGTGGCGGCGCGGCTGCAGAGCGCCGGCCGTCCAGGGTCGGTGACGGTTGGCGAGCGCACCTATCGCGCCACTCGCCACGCCGTGGACTACCGCCCGCTCGAGCCGTTCGAGCTCAAGGGCAAGGCCGACCGCGTGAGCGCCTGGGAGGCGGTGGGCGTCGTGGCCGCGCAGCCGGCCGGACGCATGCTCGGCCGCAGCGAGGCTCCGCTCGTGGGCCGCCGCGAGGAGCTGCGCCTGATCAGCTCCCTCTACGGGCGGGTGGTGAGCGAGCGCCGTCCCCACCTCGTCACCGTCATTGGCCAGGCGGGCGTGGGCAAGAGCCGCCTCACGCGCGAGCTGCAGCGCGAGCTCGAGCGCCGCCCCAACCCGCCCACGCTGCGCCAGGGCCGGTGCCTTCCGTACGGGTCGAGCATCGTGTTCTGGGCGCTCGGCGAGGTGGTGCGAGCGGAGTGCGGAATCGTCGACTCCGATCCCGCCGAAGTGGCCTGGGAGAAGATGGTCCGCAAGGTCGAGATGCTCGCCAGCGACGGCGACCCGCGGCGGCTGGCAGCTCTCATGGGGCGTTTGCTCGGCATCGAGGCGCCGGCCGACGTGCCAATGCCCGACATACAGGACCCGCAGCGCATGCGCGAGAGCTTCTTCGCGGCGGTGCAGTCGGCGATCGAGGCGATGGCACGGCGCAACCCGCTCGTACTGATCTTCGAGGACATCCACTGGGCGGACCAGGGCATGCTCGACCTGATCGAGCATCTCGGCCAGTGGGTCCGCGGCCCGCTGCTCATCCTGTGCCTGGCGCGCGACGAGCTGCTCGAGCGGCGTCCCGGCTGGGGCGGCGGGCGCCGCGGCGCGACGTCGATCTTCCTGGAGCCGCTCAGCCCGTCGGAGACGCGCGATTTGATCGCCGCCCTTCTTCCGGCCGAGGCGGCCGACGCGGCGCTCGTGCCGGTGGTTGCGGAGCGCGCCGGCGGCAACCCGTTCTTCGCGGAGGAGATGGTGCGGCTCGTGAGCGAGGAGGGCGGCGCGGGCGGCGGCCAGCTGCCCGACACGGTGCAGGCGCTGCTCGCCGCGCGGCTCGACTCGCTTGACCCGTTCGAGCGCCGGCTCGTGCAGCACGCCTCGGTGGTGGGCCGGACCTTCTGGCAGGGCTCCCTCATGGGCGTGGCCGAGGGCGAGGGGCGCGACCTCTCACAGGCGCTCGCCGCTCTGCAGGAGAAGGACATCGTCGTGCCGGGCGAGGGCAGCCGCCTCGCGGGCGAGCCGGAGCTGGCGTTCAAGCACGTGCTGATCCGCGACGTGGCCTACGGGATGCTGCCCAAGTCGGTGCGCGCCCACAAGCACTTCGAGGTGGGCACCTTCGTGGAGGAGCGCGCCGGCGACCGCACCGACGAGGTGGTGGCGCTGCTGGCGGAGCACTACGGCCGCGCCGCCGCGCTCGGCCGCGAGGCCACGCTCGATGCCTCGGAGCTCGAGCGCATCGAGCGCAAG
>DATEPK010000280.1:0-2410 GCA_035273245.1 Thermoleophilaceae bacterium | reverse complement strand
TCGGCCGCATGCGGCGCGCGGCTTCGGCGAGGCCGGCGCTGCCGATCGCGAAGCCGCCGCCCAGGAGAATCGCCATCGCCGCCGCGTGGCCGAAGCTGCCGTCGTGGTCCTTGAAGTCGGTGACGGCGCCCTCGACGATCTCGAAGCCGTGCGACAGCACGTCCACGAAGATGAACGCGAGCACACCGACCGCGAACATCGCCAGCGCCACGCGGGCACGCGTGTTCAGGATCTGTAGGCGCCCAATCGGGAGTCCCAGGAAGATGGTGAACCCCGCCAAGGCGCCGAGCAGCACTGTCTCGGCAAACGACATGATGCGCCGTTAGGTTACCCTAAGTCCGACCTCGGTGGTCGGAGTAGCAGCGCCTACTTGATCGTCAGCGTGCCCTGCATCCCGGCTGCCCTGTGGCCGTCAACCGGGCAGTAGAACGTGTAGGTACCCGGCTTGAGCTTGACCGTGACGGTGGACTTGCCGCCCTTCGTCACCGTCGAGCCGGACTGGTTCACGCCGTTTCCGGTCACCGCGATCCCGTGCGGAACCGACGACGGGTTGTCCATCGTGATCGTGACCGTGCCCGACTTGGCCGAGAGGGTCTTCTTGTTGAAGGCGAGCTTGCCGCTGGCGTCGGCCGCGAGGCTCAGGTTGCTCTTGGCGCTGCCGGCGGAGCTCGAGCCGCCGCCGGCGGGCGCGGGAGTGGTACTGGCGCTGGTCGAGCTACTGCTGCCACCCCCGCCGCAGCCGGCGATGGCCAGCGCCGCGACTACGGCGCCCATTACAAGCACTGTTGGTTTCCGGTTCATGACGAACTCCTGATCGGGTACCGAGGAAGACGCGGCAAATCCGCGCGTTCTTCCCTCCCCGCTCAGCTGGATTCTGGCAGTCCGTTGCGTTCGAGCCAGAGCGCAGCCTGGGTGCGGTCGGTCACTCCCAGCTGCGAGAACACCTGCGTGAGGTGTGCCTTCACGGTCTTCTCGCTGATCTCGAGCCGCCGCGCGATCAGCTTGTTCGGCAACCCCTCCCCCACGAGCTGCAGGACCTCGCGCTCGCGCGCCGAGAGGTTCACCGCGGGCCGCTGATCGGTGCGGGCGGCAAGCACCTCGTGCGCCGCGCGCGGAGAGAGCGGCGACTCGCCGCGGGCGGCCGCGTGCACCCCGCGGACGAGCTCCTCCGGATCGGCGTCCTTGAGCAGGTAGCCGATGGCGCCGGCGTCGAGCGCGTCGAGAATCCGCTCGCGCGCTGACAGCGAGGTGAGCACCACCACGCGCGCCTCGGTACCGCTCGTCACGAGGCGGCGTGTGGCCTCGGCTCCGCCCATTCCCGGCATCGAGAGATCCATGAGCACCACGTCAGGCTGCTCGCGCTCCGCCACCTCGATGGCTTCCTCGCCGTTGGCGGCGGTGCCGACCACCTCGAGCTCATCGTCGCCCTCGAGCAGCTCGGCGAGCCCCGCGCGCACCAGCGCGTGGTCGTCCACGATCATCACGCGGATCACCTGAGCGGCACCTCGACGTGCAGCAGCGCGCCTCCAGACGGTGCGGGCATGAGCTCGAGGCTACCGCCGGACTCCACCAGCAGGTCGCGTAGAAGCGCGAGTCCGAAGTGGCCTTCGCCCGGCCCCTCCCCTCCGCCCTCACCCGGCAGCCCAAGCCCGTCGTCCTCGACCTCCACCACGGCGTGCGTGGCGTTACGGTCGAGCCTGACCGTGGCGTGGCTGGCGGCGGCGTGCTTCACCACGTTGCGCATGCCCTCGCGGGCCGCGCGGAACACCAGCTCCTCGGTCTCCTCCGTGAGCGGCTCCTCGAGGCCGAATTCGAGAGTGGTGGATACGCCCTGGCGCTCGAGCTGCATCGCCACGTCCGAGAGCGCCGAGCGCAGGTCGGTGCCGTGGAGGCCGCCGGGGTACAGGTCTACGAGCAGCGAGCGCAGCTGGTGCACCGCGCCGCGCAGCTCGCTCGAGGCCTCCTGCGCGACGGAGGCGGGCAAGGGCTCCTTCTTCGCGGCTGCGGAAAGCCCGTACGACACGCCGGTGAGGTCCTGCACCACGCCGTCGTGCAGCACTGCCGCGAGCCGGCGACGCTCCTGGTCCGAGGCCTCCACCGCACGGCGCAGCAGCGCCTCGCGCTCCTCGCCGGCGCGCCGCACCCGGCGCACGAGCGAGCGCGCGAGCGGCAGCTGGAAGAGCTGAAGGAGGAGCAGCCCGCCGATGAGCGCGGGCGCGAAGGTGAGCCACAGGTTCCGGCTGCTCGCCGTGACCGAGCTCGCCTTCTCGTAGGCCTCGAACATCAGCTTGCGCCCGCCTGGGCCGCTGATCCCCGTGTACACCTCGATCAGCTTGCCCTGACCGCGCTCGAACTTGTTCTCGGGACGCGACAGGTCGCTCACCTCGGCCGCCACACCACGGTGTGTGAG
>DATEPK010000279.1:0-3245 GCA_035273245.1 Thermoleophilaceae bacterium | reverse complement strand
ACCGCCCGTGCGCCTGGCGCTCTCCCTCCACGCGGCCGACGAGGCGCTCCGCTCGCAGCTGATGCCGGTGAACGATCGCTATCCGCTGCCGGACGTGCTCGAGGCGTGCCTGCGCTGGTGGGAGGCGCGCCGGCAGCCCGTGTTCGTCGAATACCTCATGCTCGACGCCGTGAACGACCGCTACGAGCAGGCGGTGAAGCTCGCGGAGCTGCTCCAGCCGCGCGAGGCATTCAAGGTGAACCTGATCCCGTACAACCCCACGGAGGCGGGCTACGACGGGTCCACGCGCGGTGCCATCGACGCCTTCCGCGCGGCGCTCGAGGAGCACGGACTGCGGGCCACCGTCAGGCTCACGCGCGGGCGTGACATCGATGCCGCCTGCGGCCAGCTGGCGGCGCGCAACGCGTAGGCGCCCCAGGTCAGGAAGCGAGCGCCAGCTCGACCCGCGCGGAGCGGAAACCCGCGGCGGTGTCCCGCAGCACCTCGAGCATCGCCTCGGTGGCGGGCGAGCGGTACCCGGGCAGCGTGGCGGCCCGAACGGTACGGCTCAGGCGGTCGCTGCCGTGGAGCTCGCGGATCACGATGTCGTCGCGCACGGTGGCGAAGCCGAGGTCCGGGATCAGCGCGACGCCCACACCCGCGGCCACCAGGCCCTGCACCGTCGCGAAGTCGTCGCTCTCGAAGGCCACGTGCGGATCGAAGCCGGCTGTGGTGCATGCCCATTGCACCTGTCCGGTGCACGGACAGTTGTCCGTGCCCGTGACCCACGGCTCCGAGGCGAGGTCCTTGAGCCGAAGTCTCGGCTTCGAGGCCAGCGGGTGGCCGGCGGGAAGGACGAGGAAGAACGGATCGTCGAGGAGGTCCTCGCTGTCAAAGCCCGCGAGCGAGTCGTCGCTGTACAGGCTCGGCGAGTAGGTGAGCGCGATCTCGAGCTCGCCCGAGCGCAGACGCGGGAGCGACTCCTGCGGCTCCGCCTCGATCAGGCTGAGCTCGACCGCCGGGTGGCGGGCGCGGAAGTTGGCAATGGCCCGTGGGACGATCGCGGATCCGGCCGAGGGGAATGAAGCGAGCCGCACCCGGCCGCCACGTACCCCGGCCAGGGCCTCGAGCTCCGCCTCCGCCTCGGCGAGGTTCGCCAGCACCGCCTCCGTGTGGCGCACGAGCGCTTCGCCGGCGTCGGTGAGCCGGATGCCGCGAGCGCTGCGCTCCACGAGCTTCGTTCCGGCCTCGCGCTCGAGCGCCGCGATCTGCTGCGACACCGCTGACTGCGTGTATGAGAGCGCGTCAGCCGCGGCCGAGAACGAGCCCCGGGTGGCGACCTCTCGCAGGACCCTCATCCGCCGCACGTCGAGCATAAGCGGAGCTTATCGCTGTTAGGCCGATCTGTCATTTGACCTGATGGTGGGCGGGTGGGATGCTGCCGGGCATGAGAGCGACCGACGCGATCACGATCAGGAGGGCGCATCCGGAGGAGCCGGGCGTGCTGCGGGTCGCGGCCCTGGACAGCGCGCGGGTGCCCGTGGCGCCGCTGCTCGTGGCGGAGGTGGACGGGCAGGTGCGTGCGGTGCTGTCCCTGGAAGACGGCACAGCCATCTGCGATCCCTTCTTCGCCACGCAGGATCTGCTCGCGCTTCTCCGCGCGCATGCCGCCGCCACGCGCCGGCAGGCGCCAAGCCTGCTCGGCCGTCTGCGTCTGCGCCCGCGTTCGGCCTTCTAGCCGGCCCGCGCGCTCACGGCGTCGCCCAGCGCGCCGAAGCCCACGCCGGCCTCGAGGCGCTGCCGCTCGAGCAACGCGAGTGCGTCCGCCGTCGGCAGCGCGCTGTCACGCTCGCCGTATCGCGGCGAGTCATGAAGCAGGACGATCACGCCATCGCCGAGGTCGCGGCCGGCGAGGTCCGCGATGCGCTCGCCGGGGATCGGCTCCCAGTCCATCCCCCACGCCGACCAGTACACGGGCTCGAGCCGCAGCTTCTGGCATGCCTCGTAGGAGGCGTCGCTGAAGCGGCCGTAAGGCGGCCGGTAGAAGCGCGGCCGCCGGCCGGTGGCCGCCTCCACGGCGCCGAGGCCACGGGCGAGATCGTCGCGCGCCTGCTGCGGCGTGAGCTGATCGTGGCGCTGATGGCCGAACCCGTGAAGCGCCACCTCGTGCCCCCGGGCCACCACCTCGCGGCCGATGTCCTGGTGGCGCATGAGCTGCTCGCCCAGCATGAAGAATGTGGCGCGGGCACCTATCGCCTCGAGCGCGTCCAGCACCGCCGGGGTGCCGGCGGGATCCGGCCCGTCGTCGAACGTGAGAAGTGTTCGCTGGCTGCCCGCCTCAGCCCGCTCGAGGCCGGGGAAGCGCGTCCACAGCTCCTCCGTCTCCCGGAACTCGCGGAAAGAGGGCATCACGCACTGGCGCGCTGCTCTCCGGCCTTGAGCAGGCGCTCGCGGAGCTCGCCCTCCTCTTCCGGAGTTGGGTCGAAGGCGGCCACATCCGGCAGCTCGTCGAGTCCCTTGAGTCCGAACAGTCGCTGGAACAGCTGGGTGGAGCGGTAGAGGACGGCGCCGAACTGCGAGCGCCCGGACTCCTCGATGAGGCCGCGCTCGAGCAGCGTGCCGACCGCCGACTCGGACGCCACGCCGCGAATGCGGGCGATCTCGGGCCGCGAGACGGGCTGGAGGTAGGCGACGATCGCCATGCACTCGGCCTGCGCCTGCGTGAGCGGTGGCGTGCGCGGCCGCGCGAGCAGCCGGCGCGCGGCCTTCTCCGCCACCGGGTCGGTGGCGAGCGTGAAGCCGCCGGCCACCTCGCGCAGCACCACTCCGCGCCAGCCTTCGGCGTAATGCTCGCGCAGCCGAGCGAGCGCCTCCACGACCTCGCCCTCCCCCGCCTCGCACGCGTCAGCGATCGTCTCCACCGAAAGCGGCTCGGGAGAAAGAAACAACAGCGCCTCGACGATGCGCGGCAGATCGTTCACGACAGAGCCTCCCTCCGGCCTCCGACCTCCGGCCTCCGACCGGCTTGGATTGTGATCTTCCCGAAGTTCTCCGGCTGCTCCCAGGAAACCTCGCCCTGCTTGTAGAGCTCGAGTAGGGCGAACAGCGTGACGGCCACGGTCACGCGATCCGCCCCCTCAACCGCCTCGTCGAACGTGAACTTCCCGCGTCCTGAGAGCAGCGAGCGCAGATGCTTCAGGCGCTGCTCCACGGACACGGTCGGCATCGCCACGTGGTGGAGCGAGATCGGCTCGGGCATCCGAAGC
>DATEPK010000278.1:0-4934 GCA_035273245.1 Thermoleophilaceae bacterium | reverse complement strand
CTGGCGACGCTCGCGCTGAGCCTGCTGCTGAGCTGGTGGCGCATCCCGTTCGTGAAGCTCAACGGAAGGATCGACCCGGCCGAGTACGACGCGGAGGGCATCGTCCCCTACGGCTACACACTGTTCGCACTCGGTCTCGCGATGGCGATCGGCGTGCTCTGGCGCCGCGCCGTTCCCGCGGTCGTGGTCGCGTTCCTCGGCTACTTCGGCCTGCGTCTGTTCGTCGACATCTGGCTTAGACAGCGGCTCGTCAGCCCGGTGAGCAAGACCTGGAGCAACGCCACGAGGGGACCCGATCTTCAGCACTCCTGGGTTCTCAGCCAGACGCCGAGCGACAAGTTCGGCAACGCCGTGCCAGTCATCCCGGAGCCGTGTGGTTCGGCGATCTCGAAGCCAGGCGGTCCCCACGTCCGCTGTTTCTCAACGCACGGAGCAAGCTACTCGCACGCCGTGTACCACCCGCCCAGCCACTTCTGGGCGCTCCAGGGAGTCGAAACCGCGATGTTCGCGGGCGCCGCGCTGCTGCTGATGGCCTTCGCCGCGTGGTGGACGCACGAGCGCACCGCCTGAGCGACTCGCCTGTGGCGGTTACGCCGGTGCCGTAATACGCTGGCTGCGGACTCGTGCGCAAGCTCGCCAGCCTCGCATTCGAGCGCCGGATCGCTCGCCTACTCGCGATGGATCGCGCCGTCGCGCGCGAGCTGCTGGCCGCTGCGTGGCGCAGGGACAACCACCGGCTGATGCTGCGCGCCGTGGCGTTCGTGCTAGCGACTACTCGCGTCGCGTCGCGCGTCATGCCGGGCGCGATTCGCGAGCGCGCCATCCGCGGCTTCATGGGGCGGCTGCTCGTGCGGCCGATGGACGACCTGTCCCTCCCCCTCGCTTATGCCGGTCATGCCCGCACGCTCGACTCGCCGTCGGGGCTGCTGCCGTCATGAGGCGAATCAGCGCCGACACCGTCGTAATCGGCTCGGGCTTCGCCGGCACCCTCGTGGCCCGCGGGCTTGCACGCGCGGGTCAACCGGTGACGATTCTCGAGCGCGGCTCATTCGTTCCCTGGCAGGAGCAGGTGCGCACGCGGCGGTGGGAGCGCGAAGGACCCACGACGGCGCACAACCACGAGTGCGACCCGGACGGCCGCCCCTGGGAATGGGAGTACGTCTACGGCGTGGGCGGCACGTCCAACGCGTGGAGCGGCAACACGCCGCGCCTCTTGCCGGAGGACTTCGAGCTGCGGAGCCGCTACGGCATCGCGCGCGACTGGCCGTTCTCCTACGAGGAGCTCGAGCCCCACTACGCCGAAGCCGAAGCGGCGCTGGGCGTGGCGGGTCTTCGCAGCGCGCTCCCGCCCCACCCTTTCAGCCCACAGGACGAGGCGCTCGCGCCGCTGCTCGAGCCGTTCATCCCGATGCCGCAGGCGCGGCCGACGGTCGCGGTGCGGGGGCGGCCCGCATGCTCCGGCGCCGCGGACTGCATGTACTGCCCGGAGGACTCCCGTTTCACGGTGCTGAACGGCCTGTTCGACGTGCTGTCGCATCCGGGCGTCGAGCTGCTCGACGAGACGGTGGCCGCCAGGCTCGTGACGGCGGGCTCGCGGGGACGAGTGGCAGCGGTCGAATGCATCCGCGCGAGTGGCGAACGATTCGCGATCGACGCCGACCGGGTGGTGGTGGCAGCGAACGCGATCGAGAGCGCTGGGCTTCTTCTTCGCTCCGGCATGGACCATGGGGACGCCGGCCGGAACCTGCTCGACCACCGCTTCGCGGACGTGGTGGTGCACACGGATACCCCGGTTGGACCGGGCCGTGGCTCGTCGCTCACCACCGGCGCGTCGTACGCCTACTACAGCGGCGCGTTCCGCTCGGAAAGGGCCGGCGTGCTCATCTATCCGAGAAATCCGGGCGCCGGGCTCCCCGCTGAGACCATGATGCGGGAGCTGGTCGCCGGCCGGCGCGGCGCTGCGCTCCGGCGCGCGGTGCTCGACGACTGGGAGCGGACGCTGAGGCTCGTCCTCTCGCCCGACGAACTGCCGAACCCGGCGAGCCGCATCACGCTCTCGCCGCGCCCCGACGCATTTGGGCTGCCGCTCAACCGAGTGGAGTTCAGCGAGCCGAGCGAGTACCAGCAGCGGGCGATCCGGCATGTGGTCGAAGACCTCCCCAAGCGGCTGGCGCCGCTGGGCGTGCGCGACGTGAGCCTCGTTTACCCACGCGGCGGCTCGCACTCCATCGGGACGCTCAGGATGGGGACGGACCCCGACGCCGTGGTCGATCCGGACGGACGCCACCGCCAATACGAGAACCTGTTCGTGGCCGGCGGCGCCGTGTTCCCGTCGCTGTCCCCCTCCCACCCCACGCTGACCATCGCGGCGCTTGCCCTGCGGCTCGGCGCCTCGCTCGCACGCGAGGGGTCAGCGTCTTGCGTTGCACTCGAGCCTGGCGGATAGTGGAATGGCCGTGCAGATCGCGCAGACCAACCTCCAGCTCTTCAACCAGCTGCGGGAACGCGGGCTGGCGATCGACGAGCTCGTCGAGATCCGCCACGCGTATGAGCTGCTCACGACGCTCTACGCGGGCCATTACCAGGCCGACGGCAAGCCGTTCGTCTCCCACGGCGTGGGCGTTGCAAGCATCCTCGCCTCGCTCGACCAGCCGGCCGAGATCGTCTCGGTCGGGCTGCTCCACAACGTTTACGGCAACGCGGACTTCGGCGACGGAGTGGACCACGGGATCACCCCGTCACGCCGAGAGCTCGTGCGCGCGGCGGTGGGTGCGCGCGTGGAAGAGCTGCTCGCCAGGTTCCAGGAGCTGCGCATCGACGACGAGCGCGTACGGCACATCCGGCAGGAGCTTGCGGGGTGGGACGAGAGCGACAGGCGGCTCGTCCTCGTCGAGCTCGCCGACCATCTCGAGAAGTACGTGGACCTCGGCGTTCTGTATTTCGGCGAGAACGATTGGATCGTGGGCCGCACCGAGCGTGCCGGCGCCGACCTGATGGAGCTGGCCGAGGAGCTCGGGCAGCCGCGGCTCGCGGCGATGCTCGGGCAGGCGTTCGACGACGCCGCGGCCCACGCCAAGGGGTTCCCGGCGGAGCTGCGACCCACGGCCGGCCGGCGCTACCTCGAGGTGATCATTCCGCGCTCGTGCGAACCCCGCCGATCGCTGCGGCGCCGACTATGGATTGCACGCGTGCGGGCGCACATCGCGTTCCGCCTGCGGCGCTCGCTCGCGTTCGGCCGGCGCGGCTACGCGACCCTGCGCGCGCGCCGCACTGCCTGACGCTCAGAGCACGTGGACCAGCAGGTCCACCATCAAGGCAATCGGAATCAGCACGAACAGCGTGCCGGCGACCGCCAGCGCCGCTCCCGCCCGCCGCATCCAGCGCCGCAGGTGCACTCCGGCCACGAGCTTCGCCCCATCCAGCCGTGCCGACATCGGCACGCCTCGCTGGTAGACCACCGCCGCGCGCACGCGCCGCTCCCAGGTCACGATCATGCGTGACGCCTCGCGCCGCGCACTCACCCTGTACCACGGCAGCCGCTGCCGCCGCTGGCGCCAGTAGGCGAGGCACTCCGATCCCTCGCGCAGATCCGGCGGCGCATGAAGGCGCGCGAGGAGAAGGTCGTCGTAGCTGCGAGCCGGAACCGTCGGCATGCAGCCGATTGTGGCAGCCCGGTCAATGCCCTGGGACTTAACCGGAAATAGTCCGGTCAACTTCCAAGGCGCCCCTCACAGGCAGCCACCTCGCCACGAGGGCGCGGCACGCCAGGACGAGCAGCAGCGTGAAGACGAGCGCGACCACGAGGAAGGCCGCCTCGTGTCCGTTCGCCGAGCGGCCGAGCAAGACCGCCCGCAGCGCGACGCCGGCCGTCACGCCGACCATCCAGGTCAACCAGAAGGCGCGCCGCTCCTGGCGCCGGTAGGCGCCAAACAGCGCTGACGCCACGAGCCAGCCCGCCAGGATGGGCAGCGCATCACGAGCGAATCCGGCCGCCGACACGCCACCGTGGTGCGAGAGCTGCCCGAAGGCGGCGAAGAGGACGATCGCGATTACGTCGGCAGCCGCCAGGCGCCTGGCTCGACCAGTTGGGTACACGCACCGGACTGTAGGCGCCGGCCGCCGGACACGCCGTTTTCGCGGTTAGGATCGGCTGAATGGAGCATCTGCTCGAGCGTGAGGGGCCGCTCGCGACGCTAGATGCCGCTGTGCGCGAGGCGGCCGCGGGGCACGGCTCGCTCGTCTTCGTGGGCGGCGAAGCCGGAGTGGGCAAGACCTCGCTCGTGCGCGCGCTGCGCGGACGGGTGGCGGACGCCGCGGCGTTCTTCGTCGGCGCGTGTGAGCCGCTGTCGGTGCCCGTGCCGCTCGCGCCGCTGCGAGAACTGGCCGAGCAGGCCGGGCTCGGCGATCTCGAGGAGAGCGGCGACAGGCTTGCGCTTGCACGTCAGCTGCTCGAGGCGCTGGCTGAGCGGGCGCCCGCGGTGGCCGTCGTCGAGGACTTGCATTGGGCCGATCCCACCACGCTCGACGTCCTCCGTCTGCTCGCCCGGCGCGTGGAGCGCCGGCAGCTGGTGATCGTCCTGACCTACCGGGACGACGAGGTACGGTCGAACCCTCCACTGCGCCAGCTGCTCGGCGATCTGGCGACACGTCCGGCGGTGCAGCGCGTGGCGCTGAGCCCGCTATCCGAATCCGCCGTGGCGGAGCTCGCCGCGCCCGCGGGGATGAACGCGGGCGACGTGTCCCGCGCGACGGGAGGCAATCCCTTCCTCGTGGTCGAGGTGATCGCCGCGGGCGGCCGGCTTCCGAGCTCGGTGCGAGACGCCGCCCTCGCGCGCGCGGCCAGGCTCACTCCGGCGGCCCGCCGGGTTGTGGACGCCGCCGCGGTGATCGGTCAGCGGGTGGCGCCGCCGTTGCTCGAGGCGGTCACTCCCGGC
>DATEPK010000277.1:0-6659 GCA_035273245.1 Thermoleophilaceae bacterium | reverse complement strand
CTTCAGCGACTAGAGGAGGGACTCGCCCTATGGAAAACCCCCTGTTCGATTACAGGCCGAGCGTCGAGCATCCGCGGCTGGAGATGCCGAACGGCGCGCGCGTGGCCGTCTACTTCGCCGTGAACGTGGAGCACTACACGTTCGGCCAGCCGGCGCTCAGCCTCGCGCAGTTCACGGCGCAGCTCGTGCCGGATCCGCTCAACTACGGCTGGCGCGACTACGGCCCGCGCGTGGGCGTGTTCCGCCTGATGGAGATCCTCGAGAAGCACGGCGTGCCCGGCACGGGAGTGCTCAACTCGGAGGTGTGCGAGCTCTACCCGCAGATCGTCGAGGAGGGCAACAAGCGCGGCTGGTCGTGGGTCGCGCACGGGCGCAACAACTCCACCTGGCAGGCGGGCTTCGAGCCGGACGACGAGCGCGCGTACATCGACGAGGTGGCGAGCACGATCGAGCGGGCCACCGGGCAGCGGCCCAAGGGCTGGATCGGGCCGGCGCTCACCGCCACCATGAACACGAACGACCTGCTCGCGGAGCTGGGCTTCACCTACTCGCTCGACTGGGCGAACGACGACCTGCCGTACGACTTCAACGTGAAGAGCGGGCGACTGGTGTCGGTCCCGTACAGCGGCGAGGTGAACGACATCCCGGCGTTCGTGATCCACAACCTCACCGCGCGCGAGTTCCGGGAGATGCTGGTGGGGCAGTTGGAACAGCTCTATGAGGAGGGCGGCCGTGTGATGGGCGTGGGCATCCATCCGTTCCTCGTCGGGCAGCCGTTCCGCGCGCGCGAGTTCTCGGCGGCGCTGGAGGAGATCGCCGGGCGCGACGGCGTGTGGCTCACGACGGCGAACGAGATCGCGGACTGGTACCGCGACGCCACAAGCTGACTGGAGGAAGCATGGGACAACTTGACGGACAGGTAGCGATCGTCACCGGTGGCGGGTCCGGAATCGGGCGCGGCGTGGTGGATCGCTACGTCGAAGAGGGCGCTCGCGTTGCGGTGGTGGACATCGTGCAGGAGCGGCTCGACGACGTGCACGCCCAGCACGGCGACAACACGATCGGAATCCTCGGCGACGTGACAAAGATGGAGGACAACCAGCGCGCCGTCGCGGAGACGGTGAGCGCGTTCGGCAAGCTCGACACCTTCGTGGCGAACGCGGGTCTCGGCGACGCTTTCCGCGAGCTGATTGACATCGCGCCCGAGGACGTGGAGAAGACCTACCGCGAGATCTACGACCTCAACATCATGGCCGTGATCATGGGCGCTCGCGCGGCCGTCGCGGAGCTCGTGAAGACCCGCGGCAACTTCATCATCACGCTCTCCAACTCGTCCTTCTATCCGGACGGCGGCGGGGTGATGTACATCGGCTCGAAGCACGGCGCGCTGGGCGTGATGCGGCAGCTCGCGCACGAGTTCGCTCCGCACGTGCGCGTGAACGCGGTGGGTCCAGGCGCTACGCGCACCGACATCCGCATGCCGGCGTCGTTCGGGCTCGACGAGAACGGCCAGCGCATCCGCACGCACACGCATCCGAGCAACAAGGACGAGGCCGTGGAGGCGGTCGTGCCCCTGGCGCTGCACGCGGATCCCGAGCAGCATTCGGGCGCGTACGTGCTGCTTGCCTCGCGCCGCGACGGCGTCGTGATCTCGGGCGCCTGCATCAAGACCGATGCCGGGCTCGGCATTCGTGGCCTCCGCCGCGTGCGCGGCGGGGACGACCTGGCCGAGCGGCTGGGCGTGGCCGTGGCCACATGAGGATCGCGGTCCCAGACCTGATCTCGAACTCCTACTTCCCCGCGATCGCCGCGGTGGAGCTCGGCTGCATGCGCGACGAGGGGATCGACGCGAGCGTGGAACTGCTTTTTCCGGTCGACGCCGCCTACAAGGCGCTCGCGGCCGGGGAGATCGAGATCGTGGCCGGCTCCGCGCACTCGGCGCTCGCGGCATTTCCCGAGTGGAAGGGCGTGAAGCTGCTCGCCGCGCAGGCGCAGGGCATGTACTGGTTTCTCGTGATGAAGAAGGAGCTGGACGCGGCGAAGGGCGACACGTCCGTTTTGCGCGGACGGCGGATCGGGGCCGCGCCGTGGGTGGACCTCGGCCTCCAGCAACTCGTGATCGACGCCGGCATCGACCTCGGCGAGGTGGATATCGCGCCCGTGCCGGGAGCGGCCGGCGCCGGCACCAACTTCGGGCTCACAGCAGCGCGCGCCCTCGCCGACGGCAAGGTGGACGGCTTCTGGGCCAACGGAATGGGCGCCGAGGTGGCCGTGCGCTCGGGCGCCGGCACGATCGTGCTCGACATCCGCCGTGGCGACGGCCCCGACGGCTGCTTCGACTACACGTTCTGCTCGCTGGCCGCCACGGATGAGTTCATCGCCGCGGACAAGGGGCGCGCCCAGGCGATCGTGCGCGCGCTGCGCCGCGCGCAGAAGCTGCTGGCTGAGGATCCGTCCCGCGCGACGGAGGTGGGTGAGCGCGTGTTCCCGCCGGAGCAGGCGGCGCTGATCGCCGAGCTGGTGGAGCGCGACGTTCCCTTCTACACAGCGGAGATCCCCGAGCGTGCGATCACGGGCATGAACCGGTTCGCGCGCGAGCGCGGCCTGCTCGACGGCGATCCCGCGTACGACCAGATAGTCGCAACGGACATCGACAGGAGCTGACACAGATGCCGGTGAACAAGCAGCACGACGAGTTCTACGCGCTCGACCTCGAGAGCGGATGGGAGACGCCGGCCGGATACCCCGACGGCATCCAGCAGAAGATCATCTCCGGCGGGCTCGACGAGGAGGCAAAGAGCGGCACGCGCACGCGCCTCCTGCGCTTCGCGCCCGGTGTCTACACCACGGCGCCGTTCGTGCACGAGTACTGGGAGGAGGTCTACCTCGTGTCGGGCGACCTCACCGTGGGCAACGACGAGAACGGCGAGGGCGGCGAGTCGTTCGCGCCTCACACCTACGCGTGCCGGCCGCCCGGCGCGCATCACGGTCCGTTCAAGTCGGAGGGCGGCTGCCTGCTGCTAGAGATCCACTACTTCGATCCGGTGTGAGCAGGACGATCGGGGAGCTGGCCGCGGAGCTTTCCGAGGGCCGCACCACTTCCGAGGAGCTCGTGGAGGCGTGCCTTACGCGCATCGCCGACCCCGACGGCGAGGGCGAGCTGGCGTTCCTGCTCGTGGACGCGGACGGCGCGCGCGAGGCCGCCCGCGCGATGGACGCGCTGCGCCGCGTCCGCGCGGAGCCATCGCCCTACGCCGGGATCCCGGTGTCGATCAAGGACCTCTTCGACGTGCAGGGGCAGATCACGCGCGCGGGCTCGCGCGCGCTCGACGGCGCGCCGGCCAGGCGTGACGCCACCAGCGTCGCGCGGCTGCGGCAGGTGGGGCTCGTGCTGGTGGGCCGGACGAACATGACCGAGTTCGCCTTCAGCGGCCTCGGCATCAACTCCCACTTCGGCACGCCGGCCAATCCGTGGGACCGTCCGGCGCGGCGGATTCCAGGCGGCTCATCTTCGGGTGCCGTGGTCTCCGTCACGGACGGCATGGCGCACGGCGCCCTGGGGACGGACACCGGCGGCTCGTGCCGCATTCCCGCGGCGCTGTGCGGCATCGCCGGCTGGAAGCCCACGCAGGCGCGCGTGCCGGGCGATGGCGTGGTGCCGCTGTCGCCCACGCTCGACACGGTTGGCGTGCTCGCCCGCAGCGTGGGCTGCTGCGCGATTCTCGACGGGATCATCAGCGGCGAGGAGCCGCGTGAGCCGGAGCCACTCGAGCGGCCGCCACGGCTGGCGGTGGTGCGCAACTACGTGCTGGACGGCATGGACGAAGCGGTGGGCGCCGCCTTCGAGCGGGCCGAGCGCCGGCTCGCGGACGCGGGCGCCGAGCTGGTCGACCTGGAGCTGCCGGAGCTCGACTCCATCCCGGAGATGAACGCGGGCGGCGGCTTCGCCGCCGCCGAGGCCTTCGCCTGGCACCACGACCTCATCGAGGAGAAGGCGGACCTCTACGACCCTCTGGTCCTTCCGCGCATCCGCCGCGGCGAGGGCCAGTCGGCTCGTGATCTGATCGCCCTGCGCGAGCGACGCGCGCAGCTGATCGCGCGCGTGTCGCGACGGCTCGACGGGTTCGACGCGTACCTCTGCCCGACCACGCCGCGCGTGGCACCGCCGATCGACACGCTCGGGGACGCCGACTCCTACAGGGACACGAACATGCTCATGCTGCGGAACCCGACCGTGATCAACACGCTCGATGGCTGCTCCATCTCGGTGCCGATGCACGAGGAGGGCGAGGCGCCCAGTGGTCTCATGGTGTCGGGCGTCGGGGGAAGCGATGCGGCGATCCTGCGGACCGCCGCCTGGATCGAGGAGCGGCTGTGACAGAACTGAGGCTCACCCTCAACGGCCGCGAGACCAGCGTCGCGATCGACACCGTGATCGTTGCCGGCTGGACCGGCCGCGATCGGGCGGCGGTCGAGAAGCACATGGCCGAGCTCGAGGCGGTCGGCGTTCCGCGGCCCTCCAGCGCTCCCGTCTTCTACCGCGTGTCGGCGTCGCGCCTCACCACCGCGCAGAGCATCGAGTCGACCGCCGCCTCGAGCGGCGAGGTGGAGCCCGTGCTGCTCCAGCACGACGGCCGCCTCTGGGTCGGAACCGGGTCGGACCACACCGACCGCGAGGTGGAGAGCTATGGCGTGAACGTGTCCAAGCAGCTCTGCGACAAGCCGATCGCGGCAGAGTTCTGGCTCTACGACGAGGTGGCCGAGCATTGGGACGAGCTCGAGCTGCGCTCCTGGGTCGACGGCGACGTGCTGTACCAGGAGGGCGCGCTGAGCGGCCTGATGCACCCGGACGACCTGCGTCCGAAAGCCGAGCCGCCGCTGGCCGACGGCACCGTGATGTTCTGCGGCACGCTCGCCGCGATCGGCGGGATCCGACCAGCCGGCGAGTTCCGCTACGAGCTCAGCGACCCCGTGCGGGGCCGGAGGATCAGCGGGCGCTACGAGATGCGCACGCTCCCGCTCGTGAGCTGAGCGCGCCGTATTGCATTGCCACTGACGACTGAATACAGTTGTCGCGAGTGAGCGCCTTCCTTGAGCTGCGCAACGTCAGCAAGCGGTTCGGTGGCGTCTTGGCCCTGGACGACATCTCGCTCGCGATCGCCCGTGGCGGCGTTCACGGCCTCGTGGGAGAGAACGGAGCCGGCAAGTCCACGCTGGGCAAGATCATCGCCGGCGAGTACAAGCCGGACTCCGGCGAGCTGCTGCTCGAAGGCGAGGCCGTCCATTACGCGCGCCCGCGCGAGGCGCTCGCGCAGGGCATCACGTACGTGGCCCAGGAGCTCTCGCTGGTGCCCGCCCGGTCCGTGTTCGAGAACGTGCTGCTCGGAAGCGAGCGCACGCGCTTCGGCTTTTTGCGCGATGGGCTCGCGCGCGATCGCTACGAGGAGGCCGCCGAGCGGCTCGGCTTCAGGCTCGACCCGCGCGTGCCGGTCGGCCGGCTGAGCGTGGCGGACCAGCAGAAGGTCGAGCTGATGAGGGCGATCGCCCGGCGCGCCCGCATGATCGTGATGGACGAGCCCACGGCGGCGCTCTCGCCGCACGAGACCGAACGCCTGCTCGAGGCCGTCCGGCGCCTGGCGGCCGGCGGCACCACGATCGTGTTCGTCTCGCACTTCCTGCGCGAGGTGCTATCGGTTTGCGACGACGTGACGGTCCTCAAGGACGGCCGGCACGTGATGACAGTTCCTGCCGCGACCACGACGGCCGACCAGCTCGTGGTGGCCATGATCGGCAGACAGCTGGAGGGCTCGTATCCGGAGAAGCAGATGCCGCCCGAAGGCTCCCCGGTGGTCTTCAAGGCGAGTGGCGTGCGCCTGCCTGGAGCCATGGCCGGCATCGACCTCGAGGTTCGGCGCGGAGAGATCCTGGGCCTCGCGGGCCTGGTCGGCAGCGGCCGCACCGAGCTCTGCCGCGCGCTGTTCGGCCTCGAGCGGGCCGCGGGCGAGTTCTTCGTCGACGGCGAGCCGCGCTCGCTGTCATCGCCCCGCGAGGCCATCGCGGCGGGCATCGCGATGCTGCCGGAATCGCGGCGCGACCAGGGACTCGTGATGCGCCGCCCGATCCGCGACAACGTCACGCTCGCGCACCTCGACCGCTTCGGTGCCGGCGGGTTCATCCGCCGAGCTGATGAGCGCGCCGCCGTGGGCCACGCGCTGGCGCAGGTGGGCGTGGATCCCGGGCGCAACCAGGGCAACGTGGTGAACCTGTCCGGCGGCAACCAACAACGGGTGCTATTCGCCAAGTGGCTGCTCGACACGCCCAAGCTGCTGATCGCCGACGAGCCCACCCGTGGGGTGGACGTCGGCGCCAAGCGGGCGATCTACGACCTGCTCGTGGAACTCGCCGCCAAGGGCATGGCGATCATCCTCGTCTCCTCCGAGATCGAGGAGGTCCTGGGACTGGCCCACCGCGTGGCAGTGATGCGCCACGGCCAGATAGTCGGCGAGCTGCATGGCCCGGACATCGGCAAGGAGGCCGTGATGCGCGTGGCCTTCGGCTCCGACGCTGCGAGCGCCGCCGCATGAGCACCGGCGGCGAGCTGCTCACGACCGACGTGGCCTCGGCGACGAAGGAAGCTGCGCCGCCGCGCCCGTGGTGGA
>DATEPK010000276.1:0-11231 GCA_035273245.1 Thermoleophilaceae bacterium | reverse complement strand
TGGACGACGTGCCGTCGAACAACCGCTTCTGGGCACCGGGCAAGACCTTCTACCACTACGACAAGGTGTATGACCGTCGCGACGTCGGCTACCACGGACCCACCTTCGCGTACGCCTCGATGCCCGATCAGTACGTGCTCGCGGCCCTGCAGCGCAACGAGCTCTCGAAGCAGCATCGCCGCCCGCTGTTCGCCGAGGTCGATCTCGTGTCGAGCCACACGCCCTGGACCCGCATCCCCACGATGATCCCGTGGAACAAGCTCGGCGACGGCTCGATCTTCAACCGCATCCCGGTGAAGCACACGAGCAGGGACTCGCTCACCGTGAACGCCGCCTGGGCATGGCTCCAGAAGAACGGGTCCGCGCCCGTCCGCGCGGCGTACGGCCAGTCGATCCAGTACACGATGAGCGCGCTCGTCTCATTCGTGCAGCACTACCGGGACCCCAACCTCGTGGTGATCGCCCTCGGCGACCACCAGCCGTGGACGATCGTCAGCGGCCAGCAGCCGAGCCACGAGGTGCCGATCTCGATCATCGCGCGCGATCCGAAGGTGCTGAAGCGGATCGGCGGCTGGGGCTGGAATGCGGGCCTGCGGCCGAACCCGAACGCGCCCGTCTGGCAGATGAGCTCGTTCCGCGATCGCTTCCTCAGCGCGTTCAACTCACCGCCCGCGGCCCATTAGCTCGCTATGGACGCAGGGTCAGACACGCGATCGAACCGGCTTGCCGGCCTGGACGGCATCCGCGGCCTGGCCGCGCTGTACGTGGTGATGAACCACATCTTCCTGCGCACGTTCCCCGGCTACCCGGCGGACCACGCGCCGTTCTGGGCGGGATGGTTCATCTACGGGCGCTTCGCCGTCGTCGTGTTCATCGTGCTGTCCGGCTTCTCGCTGGCCCTTTCACCGGCGCGCCACGGCTGGCGCCTCGGCAGCGTCTCGAGCTTCGCGTTCCGGCGAGCTCGCCGGATCCTGCCCGCGTACTGGGCAGCGCTCGCCCTGAGCCTCGCGCTCGCCTGGCTCGTCCTCCCCCCGCACGGCCAGGGGCTGCCCACCGGCACGTCCGTCATCTCCAACGGGCTGCTCGTGCAGAACATCCTCCTCGCGCCCAGCCCGAACCGGTCGTTCTGGTCGATGGCTGTGGAGGCGCAGCTCTACCTGTTCTTCCCGCTGCTCATCCTGATGGTGCGGCGTCTCGGCGGCATCGCGATGGTGGCCGCGGTGATGTGCGTGGTGGTTCCACTCGGAGTGCTGGGTCCGCACCTCGCGAAGGTGGACACCTTCCTGATCCAGTCGGCACCCGACCTCGCCGCGCTGTTCGCGATCGGCATCCTCGCCGCCGGCATCGTAGGTGCGAGCCGGCGCCGCATTGAGTTGCCGTGGGCCTGGCTTGCCCTCTTCGCCGCCGCGCCCCCACTCGCGCTGATCGCGCTGCGAGGCTCCGTGTGGACGCTCGACCATCTGTACTGGGTCGACCTGACGCTCGGCCCGGCGATCGCGTGCCTTCTCGCCGCGCTCGCCACCGGGCACGCGCGACCGCTCATGCGGCTGCTCGACTCGCGGCCGCTTCGCAAGCTCGGCCTCTCCTCATACAGCCTCTACCTGATCCACGGTCCGATCGTGGGGATCGTCTACGCGCGCATCGTGGCCCCGCGCTTCCACCACGGTGCCCTTGCTTTCCTCGTCACGGTCGCGCTCGTGGTGCCCTTCACGATCGCGTTCGCGCGCCTGTTCGCGGCGGCGTTCGAGACGCCGTTCCTACGGCGGCGCACCTGGTCGTGGCCGGTGCGCCGGCACCGCCCCCGGGCGCAGAGGGTGCCGGCATGACGCGTGGTGTCTGGCGGTGGGGCCGTTACGTGGCGTCCTTTGCGACCGTCGGCGTTCTGGTCTGGCGCCTGGGCACGGGTCCGTTCATCGAGGGCATCCGCACGGTCGATGCGCGGGCGCTCGCGGCGGCGTTTGGCCTCGCGGTGCTCACCACCGTGTGCTGCGCGTGGCGCTGGACGATCGTGGCCCGCGGCCTCGGCGCGCACCTGTCCCTGCCCGCCGCGGTGGCCGCGTACTACCGGTCCCTGTTTCTGAACGTCACGCTGCCCGGCGGAGTGGTGGGGGACGTTCACCGCGGCATCAGCCATGGCCGCGAGCTGAGCGACGTCGGCCGCGCCCTGCGAGCTGTGGCCTGGGAGCGTTTTGCCGGCCAGGTGGTGCAGGCGGTCCTGACCGTGGCCGTTCTGCTCGTGCTGCCCTCGCCCGTCCATGCGTACATGCCGCTCGTGGCGGCCGGGCTCGTCGTGGCGCTGGCATGCCTCGCCGTGCTCGGGCGAAGGGAACCACGCGGCGGGCGCTCGATCTGGACCAAGATCCGGAGCGCCGTGGCGGGCGACCTGCGCAACGTGGTGCTCGCGCGCCGGGCGTGGCTGGGCATCGCGCTGGCGTCCGCGATCGTGGTGGTCGGCCACGCGGTCACCTTCCTGATCGCAGCGCGAACCGCCGGCATCACGGCGTCGCCGGCGCGGGTGTTGCCGCTGGCGCTGCTCGTGATGCTCGTGATGGTGGTGCCGAGCGTTGGCGGCTGGGGCCCCCGCGAGGGCGGTTCGGCATGGGCGTTCGCGGCCGTCGGCCTCGGGGCCGGCCGCGGAGTGACCACGGCCGTGGTGTACGGCGTGATGGTGCTCGTCGCCAGCCTGCCCGGCGCGGCCGTGCTCGTGGTTTCATGGTCACGTCACATCCGGCTCTCGGATCGGACTGAACGGCGGATCGGGGAGGAGGCCCTGCGTGTCTGAGCGCCCGTACACCCTTCTGAGCTGCGCGCTGTCTCTCGATGGCTATCTCGGCAGCGCGGCGCCGCGGCGGCTCGAGCTGTCCAACGACGCCGACTTCGACCGGGTGGACGCCGTCCGCGCCTCGTGCGACGCGATCCTCGTGGGCGCCACCACCGTGCGGCACGACAACCCACGGCTGCTGGTCCGCTCGCAGGCGCGCCGCGACGCGCGAACCGCCCGCGGACTTGCCCCAACCCCGATCAAGGTCACCGTGACCGAGCACGGGAAGCTGGATTCGCACGCCGACTTCTTCGCGACCGGCGAAACCGAGAAGCTCGTCTACTGCACGAGCTCGCACGTGGCCGACGCGCGTGCGCTCCTCGGCCCGGTGGCCACCGTGGTGGACGGAGGGCAGCCGGTGAAGATGCGCAGGCTGAGCGAGGACCTCGGCGACCGCGGCGTGCACAAGTTGATGGTCGAGGGCGGCGGCAAGGTCCACACCCAGTTCCTCACCGGCAACCTCGCCGACGAGCTGCAGCTCGTGGTCGCTCCCTTCTTCGTCGGAGACTCCCGCGCGCCGCGCTTCGTGCGCGACGGGCGCTTCCCCTGGAATCCCGAGCGCCGCGCGCAGCTCGCGGAGGTGCGCCAGATCGGCGACGTGGTGCTGCTCCGCTACGCGCTCTCGAAGCGCTTCCCGATCGACTGACCCAGGAGAGCCATGCCGCCAGTTCCCACCGCCACGATCCGCACCCAGCTGGAGGTGCCTCTGCGCTTCGGCGACGGATACGCCACGGCCGCACGGGTGTTCAGCTTCCACGGACTCGTCGACGGGCGCGAGCACGTGGCCTTCGGCCTCGGGGATCGCGTCGCCCCTCTCACCTGTACGTCCGGGAAAAGCTCGCGCGCACCGCTCGTGCGTCCCCACAGCGAGTGCCTCACAGGTGACGTGTTCGGGAGCGAGCGCTGCGATTGCGGGCCGCAGCTGCGCGAGGCGGTGGAGCGCATCTCCGAGTCGGGCGGCTTCCTGCTGTACCTGCGGCAGGAGGGGCGCGGCATCGGGCTGTACTCGAAGCTCGACGCGTACGCGCTCCAGGATGCCGGCCTCGACACGTACGAGGCAAACCGCGCGCTCGGGCACGGCGAGGACGAACGTTGCTACCTCGTGGCGGCGCAGATGCTGCGAGCGCTCGGCGTGTCGCGCGTGGAGTTGCTCAGCAACAACCCGGATAAGGCGCGCCAGCTCCGCCGCTTCGGCATCACCGTCACCGCCCAGGTGCCCACGGGCGTCCACCTGTCGAGCGCGAACGCCCGCTACCTGGCGACCAAGGCGGGCAGCGGCGCGCACACGCTCGACATTCCGCTGTCAGCGGCCTGAACGGGGCAGGGCCAGCAGGTCGAGGTGGTCGACGGTGGCCTGCGCGAGGCGACGGCGCGAGTAGTGCTCGGCCTCGGCCGCGAGCGAGGGCTCCTGCTCGCACGCGGCGCCCACCCAGCCGCGGAACCATTCGGCCATCAGTTCGGCGTGCGAGGGGCCGAGCCGCCAGGGACTGGGACGGGTGACCACCTCGGCCCCCAGCTCCCGGAAGCGCTCGACGGCCACCGCCGCGGCATCCGGGCCGAGCGTCGTGCGCCGTTGATGGTCGTTGAAGGCGGCAGCCACGAGCGGGTCGAGCGGATCCGGGGGATCGAGCTCAACGCGCCCGACGACGGAGAGCGTGATCAGCACCGGGCAACCCGCGCCGGCGCAGGCGCCGACCATCCGGGTGAGCTCCTCCTCGCCCAGCATGTCGAGCAGTGCCGATGCTGTGATTAGCGTGGCGCCGGCGAGATCGGAAGCGGCGAGGCGGGTGATGTCCGACTGCCGGGTCTCGACTCTGTGGCCCGGAACGTCCGCGGCGTCGAGCAGCGCTTGGTCGCGGTCGTGAAGGATCCAGCGCTGCTGGCCGGTCAGGAGGGGCGCGAGCCAGCGGCCCATCGAGCCCGTGCCGCAGCCGAGGTCGTGGATCACGTGAGGGCTGGCCGCCGGCAGGCGCTCGACGAGCTCGCGCGAGCGCGCGGCGGCGTCGGCGGGCTCGCGGAGGGCGAGCCAGGTCTCGAACTTCACAGCGCGGCCTCCTCGAGCACGGCCGCGACTGTGTGAGTTGTCGTGCGCCAGTCCGTAAGCGACTCGCGCCGCTCGCGCGCGGCGCGGCGCAGCCGGGTTCTCAACTCGTGGTCGGTGAGCCACTGCCGGAGGGCGGAGCCCAGGGCCGCGGGATCGTCCACTGGAACGAGCACTCCCGGCCGGTTCCCGTTCCCGCCTTGGCCGAGCGCCTCCGTCACCCCGCCGACGTCGCTGGCAACGACGGGAATGCCGCGGGCCAGTGCCTCGGTCACCACCATGCCGTAGGCCTCGGCGCGTGACGGCACGATCACCAGGTCGGCCGCCGCGTAGCTCTCGTCCAGCTCCGCGCCGGTTCGCGGGCCGGCGAACGACACGAGGGAGCGGCGCCGCAGAGCTTCGGCGAACTCGGGCTCGCGGTCCAGGCTGCCCACGCACTCGCAGCGCCAGGACAGGTCCGTGATGGTCTCGAGCGCGTCGAGCAACACGTCATGGCCCTTCAGTCGCGTGACCGCCGCGACGCACAGAAGCGCCTCGCCCGCGGCGCTACCGCCGGCCAGCTCGGCGGCGCAGGCGCCTGGTTCGGCGGCGTGCAGGCGCTCGGGGGGCAGCCCGTAGAGCTCGAGCAGGCGGCGCCGGCTCCACTCGCTCGTCGCGATGACGGCCGCGGCGGCCGAAAGCACCTCGCGCTCCTGCTCGTCCGCCAGTGGCATGTGAACGAGAACCACCAAGCGCAGGCGGTTCGCATGAGGCACGAGCACGGATGGCGCCGTCGAAGCGATCAACCCATCGAGGAGCACCAGCGCGCCGTCCGGGAGCGCTTCGATGACGCGCCCGAGCGCGCCGAAGGACGCCGCGTCGGGGTCCGACCAGAAGCCCGCCACCTCGTGCTCGTGAACTGACCACCCGATCGAGCTGAGCCCGTTCGCGAGGCGGCGGTCATAGCTGTTGCCACCGCTCGGCCGCGCAGGATCGTCGATGCCGTCGGGCACGACGAAGTGCACGGTTGTCACAGCGGCCGCTCGTAGCTCGCCCAGGCCACGTGCGACTCGTGCAGAGTCACCACCAGACCGTCGAGCTCGCGAGCCGCATCGCCCAGCTCGCCGGCGTGCACCCTCTCCGCGAGCCGATCGGCCACCACGCGGGCGAGCGCCTCCGTGGAGGTGTTCATCCCCTCGAATTCGGGCTCGTCGTCGAGGTTGCGGTAGCCCAGCTCGGCGAGCACGGCGTGCAGCTGCTCGGTGGCGCGCCCGATGTCCACCACGAGGCCGTCCGCGTCGAGCTCGGCGCGCCGGAACGTGGCGTCCACGACGTACGTCGCTCCGTGCAGGCGCTGTGCCGGCCCGAACACCTCGCCGCTGAAGCTGTGGGCGATCATCATGTGATCGCGGACGGTCACGCTGAACAAGCTCACGCCCCGTCGTAGACGATCGTGTGGCAGAGCGCCGGCAGGCTTCCCGCGGCCAGCCGTGCCATCACGTCGGGCAGCTCGGAGAAGCGCGACTCACCGGTCACGAGGACGTCGAAGGCGGGATCGCGCAGGAGGTCGACCGCCAGTGCCAGCCTGTCGGCCGTCGTGCGTCGTCCGGCGCGGGCGGGGGAGACCGTGCCCACCTGGCTGGCACGGATCGCGAGGCGGCCGGAGTGGAACGCCCCGCCGAGCGACAGCCGCACCTCGCTGTCGCCGTACCAGCTGAGATCGATCACGCTGCCCTCCGGAGCGAGCAGGTCGAGCGAGCGCTGAAGCCCTTCGGAGGTCGCGCTCGCGTGCACGACGAGGTCGCGGCCGCCGGCCGCGGCGTCCGGCAGCGCGAACTCCGCACCGAGAGCGGCCGCCACGTCCGCCCGCTCGCCGTCGACGTCCACGAGCGTGACCTCCACGCCCGGGAAGCGGCTGAGCAGCCGCGCCACGCAGCAGCCCACCATCCCGGCGCCCACCACCGCCACGCGATCGCCGATGAGCGGACCGGCGTCCCAAAGGGCGTTCACGGCGGTCTCCACCGTGCCGGCCAGAACGGCACGCGCCGGCGGCACCTCTTCCGGCACCACCGTCACGGCGCCGGCCGGCACCACGTAGGCGGTCTGGTGCGGGTACAGGCAGAACACCGTCCGGCCGCGCAGCTCCCGCGGTCCCTCCTCCACGGTGCCGACATTGAGGTAGCCGTACTTCACCGGCGCGGGGAAGTCGCCCTCCTGAAACGGCGCGCGCATCGCCGCGTACTGCGCCGGCGGCACGGCCCCACGGAAGACGAGCGTCTCGGTGCCGCGGCTCACGCCTGAGCGCAGGGTGCGCACCATCACGTCGTCGCCCGCCGGCTCGGGCAGCGTGACGGTTCGGATCTCCCCGCGGCCAGGCTCGCGGAGCCAGAACGCGTGCGCGTCGACCTGCACGGGTCTCACCTTGCCAGAGACGCGTGCGCCGCGCGAGATCTTCCCGGGGAAGGATCGGGCCGGTCGGCGCGTCTAACCCTGTTAGCCGTGCCATCGATCCAAGGGAGGCGATCCCGCATGGCCAGCAAATCGCACACCGCTACCCCGGACGGGTACGTGAGCGAACGGAGGCGCGCCCGCACGCATCCGGCGGTGGGTGCCCGGGCGTTCCGCTACGCCGGTGCGCTCGCGCTGCTCGCGATGGGCGTGATTCACCTCGAGCAATTCGCCAGCGGCGGCTACTCCAAGATCCCGACGATCGGAACCCTGTTCCTGCTGAACTTCATCGGTGCCCTCGTGCTCTCGCTAGCGCTGTTGAGCCCGCTGGAGCGGTTGCGGAGCGGCCGCGGCCCGCAGCTCCTCGTCCTGGCCGCGCTCGCGGGGATGGCGATGGCAGCCGCCGCGATCGTGTTCCTCTTGATCAGCGAGGGCACGCCGCTGTTCGGCTTCCGCGAGAGCGGATATCACGCCGCGATCGTGCTCGCTCTCGTCGTAGAGGGCGTGACCGTTCTGTGCCTCGGGGCGTTCGTCGCCCGCCAGGGAGCCCGATAGCAGCGAGAGGTATTGCCGCGCTGTGCTGCGCCGTGGGCCTCGTCGTGACGGGCTGCGGCGCCGGCGCGGCCGCCGGCTCGACGTACACGCTCATGCAGATGAACCTGTGCCTGTCCGGGCTCGGCGGCTGCTACGGCAAGGTCGCCTACCCGGCGGTGCTGAACGAGGCGGTGGCGCGCATCCGCGATGCCCATCCGGATGCCGTCACCTTCAACGAAGCCTGCGGCGGCGACGTCGCGCGAATCGCGCGGCGCACCGGCTACCACCTGCGCTTCTCCACGGTGATCTACGGCGGCAAGCCCTTTCGCTGCATCCACCCGCTGGGCCGCGGAGTGTTTGGCGACGCCGTCCTCACCAAGGCGCCCATCGTGAGCAGCGAGGGCCATCCGTTCCACGCGCAGGCGGACATCGAGCGGCGCGCCTGGCTGTGCGTGACCACCCGCCGCGGGATCGACGTGTGCACCACCCACCTCGCCACTCGCGACCGCGACGAGGTGGCCGCGAACGGGCCGCAGTGCGCCGAGCTCTCGGCGATCCTTGCGAGACGGGCCGCCGCCGGGCACACCGTGATCTTCGGCGGCGACGTGAACCGCCGCCCGTCCTGCGCGCCCACCGGCTTCTGGACCCGCACGGACGGATCCGCCCGCCAGGACCCCGGAATTCAGCACGTCTACGGAAGCGGCGCGCTCCGCTCGCCTTCAGCGGACGTGATCCCGGCAGCCCACACCGACCACGACGTCCTGTTCGTCCACGCGGAGCTCAGGCGATGACGGATTCCCGGGCGGCCTGACGCAGCCCCTCGATCGACTGCTCGAGCCAGCGGCGGAAATAGCGCCGCCCGGCGACCATGTCGAACGCGCGCACGCGCATCGTCTCCGGGTCCACTCCGAACTCCGCGTCGATGAAGGTGCCGCCCTGCGATTCGGTCAGGAGCCAGCGCGTGTACGTGCCGGTGTCGAGGCAGCGCAGGAGCAGCTCCCGGCAGCCGTCGAGTCGCTCCACCGACACCTCGGTCTCGATCACGCCCATCGGCGACTTGTAGACCTGCCGGTAGTGGCAACCCTCCTCGAGGCCCTCGCAGTGCACGCCGATCACGCGCGGCCACCATTCGGGGTGGCGCTCGACGTTCCCGACCAGCTCCCACACGGCTGCCGGAGGCACGTCGAGCTGGGCCTGCTGGCGGTAGCCGGACATCGACCTCTATTCGACAGGCCACCTGAGCGGTTGTCAAGCGACCGTCCCGGATCCGCCCGGAAGGGCCTCGCCGATCCACAGGCGAGGCCCCTCCGGCGGAACCAGTCCCTAGCTGCCCGGCAGATCGTTCACGCCCGCGCACCAGCCGAGGCCGGCCGCGGCGGCATCGCTCCACAGCGACTGCACGGCGAAGGTGTCGCCGCCGTTGCCGGTGATGTTGCCGAGCGCGCCCGGGATGGGCACGGTGCCCTGCCCGGTGGCGGGGTTGAGCCCCACCCATGCGCACTTGTCGCCGTTCTCGTTGGCGTCGAGCGTGTCGTACCAGCCGCCGAGGTGGCTCGGCGAGATGCCCGTGCCGACGACGTCCTCGGCGCCCGGATCGGTGATCGCCTCCTCCATCTCGTGGCCGAGCACGATCGAGAAGCCGTCGAGCTTCCCGCGCGCGGTGCTGTTCACCGCGTTCTCGCCGCACACGTTCGTGCCGTTCGAGTTCACGGCCAGCTGGTACGGGATGTTGCTGAACGAGATCCCCTTGGTAAGGCCGTTGTAGGCGCCCGACTCGACGTCCGGCCACACGTAGTCGTGGAAGGCGCAGTAGCCCTGCGAGATCGCGTTCGGATCGCTTAGGCCCGGCGGCTGCACGATCACGATCTCTGCGTTGTGCAGGTCGGTGATTCCGAAGTGCTGCACCGCGGCCTGCGCTTCCGTCCCGAGCGCCGTGAGGGTGTTGGTCGGGCCCGCGGCGTTGTTCATGTTCGTCTTCGGCAGAGTGTTCGCGTTCGAGTCGTCCACCCAGATACCGGCCAGCAGGTCGGGGTCGTTCGCGATGAACGACTTGTTCCCCGCGCTGTCTGTCTCGTAGAACTGGGTGCTCACACCGGCCCAGTTCGTGCCGCCGATCTGCTGCAGGAAGTCGGCCATGTACTTGCCGGCGCCGTCGGGATCGCACGGCAGCGTCGCACTGAGCGCTCCCTCGGTGATCGCCTCGCTCGCACAGTTCGTGCCCGCCGGCCACGCGCCGTTCTCGCCCCAGCCCCAGTAGACGAGATATTCCTTCGGATGCACCTGCACCTGGCCGCCGTAATAGGCCATGTTGCCGGGATAGGGAACGCCGATCGCGGGCGTCTCAGGCACCAGCGAGCAGGACTGGCCGAGCACGTTCTGCGGACACGGCGGCGCGGGTGGCACCAGCCTGCCCGCGGCCTGCTCGTGCTGGGCCTCCCTGAGGAAGTTCGGCATCTTGATCGGCTTTGCGGACGCGCCGCCGGCGAACGCCAGCAGCGCCGCTACCGCAACCACTGCCGATGTCCCCCGTGCAACAGAGCTCTTGAACACGTTGCCTCCCATGGCGATGGACCTGCGCCGACACCCCTGCCGGGCACCAAGTCATTTCTCGGTCTAGAAGGATACGGTCAAGCGCCCGCGACCGGTCGCAGTTCCACTCGGCTGAGCCGGGCGAGCGTGGCGAGGCAGATCGCAGCCACGAGCGCGAGCAGGACGAAACCGAGGACGTAGTTGCCCGTCGCGTCCTTCACGATGCCCATCGCCAGCGGCGGAAAGAAGCCGCCCAGCCCGCCCGCCGCGCCCACCACGCCGGTCACGGCGCCCACGCGGTTCGGGAACCACGCCGCCACGAGCTTGAACACGGCGCCCGTCCCGAGGCCGAACGCGACGGCGAGGGCGAGGCAGAAGATCGTGATCGTGACGATGTGCTTGTAGGTGCCGGCGAGGCACAGGGCGAGCAGGGCGGTGGCGAGGAACGACCAGCGGAGCACTCGTTCCGCCCCCACGCGGTCGGAGAGGATCCCGCCCGCAGGGCGCGCGATCACGGCGAGGAGCGCGAAGCCCGCTGCGCGCCCGCCGGCGTCGGTCTTCGTTAGGTCGAACACGCTCGTGAGCAGCTTCGGCAGGTATAGGAACATCGCCACGAAGCCGCCGAACGAGAGGAAGTAGAACAGTGTGAGCCCCCAAGCTCGCGCGCTGCCGGCTCCGCGAAACGCGCTCAGCGAGGCGCCGATCGACAGCGGCGCCGGGCGCGGTACCGGCGGATCGCGCGCAATGAGCACGAACCCGACGCCCACCACGATCAAGAGCCCTGCCGCCACGATGAACGGCGCAGTGAGCCCCCACGCATCGGATATCCGCGGCGCGGTGAGCCCGGCCAGCACGGTGCCGCCCATGCCCATGCCGTAG
>DATEPK010000275.1:0-2648 GCA_035273245.1 Thermoleophilaceae bacterium | reverse complement strand
GGCGACGCTGAAGAACTAAAGGCTCGAACTCCACGTCGTCCACACGAGCTGTGGCCGAGGCGGTGGAAGGAGAAAGTTCAAATGGCCAATCGCACACTCGACATACCACGCCGGCCCAAGACAGCGGCACCATCGAACGGGGCCGTCACCACCGCGGCCGCGCCACGCGATGTGAGCACCGCCGCCCACCAGGCATTCTGGCTGCTGCGGATCACGTTCACGATCGCGCCGATCCTGTTCGGCACCGACAAGTTCTTCAACTGGAGCGTGCACTGGCCGGACTACCTGGCGCACTGGATCAACAACATCGTGCCGGGCAGCGGCCAGGACATGATGTACGTGGTTGGCGGGATCGAGATCGCGGCCGGGCTGCTGGTGGCGGTGGCGCCGAGGATCGGCGCGTTCGTCGTCGCCGGCTGGCTGTTCGGGATCGTGATCAACCTGCTGACCAAGAACGCGCCGCAGTACTACGACATCGCACTGCGCGACTTCGGGCTGATGCTTGCCTCACTGACCTTCGCCCGCCTCGCGCTGGCGATCGTCCCCGCCCGCAAGTCGGGGGCTCTCCCCAAGCGCCCCTGGTAACCGCTGCGGCGGGGGCGCCGCTGGGCGGCGGCGCCCCCGCCTCCGGCTCCATGCCAGTGTCGGCGAGCGGCGCTCGACAGCGCCGCGGTTCGATTGCCGCCTGCACGGGAATGAGCAGTGGGAGATGCCGTTGACGTTCGCCAGCCGCTTCGCCGCCTCCCAGCGCTGGGCGGACCCGCTCGCCGAGCGTCTACAGCCGCTGATCAAGCGCGCCGTCAGCGCCCCGCAGGTGCGCAATCTCCTAGACGGCGTCTGGCTGGGGGCGCCGCTGCATCCGGCGTTGACCGACGTCCCGGTCGGCGCGTGGACCACGGCGCTGCTGCTCGACACCGGCTCCGCGCTGAGCGGGGACAAGGCGCTCGGCGCGGCCGCAGACCGGGCTCTGGCGGTGGGCACGATCGCCGCCGTGCCGGCGGCCGTGACCGGGCTCAACGACATGCGCGATCTCATGGGCCAGAGCAGGCGGATCGCGATGGTGCACGCGCTTGTGAACGTGGTCGGGCTGTCGCTCAGCACGGCCTCCCTCGCCTACCGGCGCTCGGGGCGGCGCGGGCTCGCGCGCGGCCTGAGCGGCCTGGGGTACCTGACCAGCTCGACGGCAGCTCACCTTGGCGGGAAGCTGAGCTTCGCGCTCGGGATCAGGGTCAACCGCACGGTGGGTCAGAGCGCGCCGGGATCGTTTGTTCCCGTGCTCGAAGAGATCGAACTGGAGGGCGAGGAGCTCCGCGAGGTGGAGGTCGACGGCGTGTCGGTGCTGCTCGCCCGCAGTCAGGCCGGTGAGGTGTGCGCGCTTGCCAATACCTGCACCCATCTGGGAGGGCCGCTCGCGGAGGGCTCGCGCGAGGGCGACACGGTCACGTGCCCATGGCACGGCTCCCGCTTCGACCTCCGCAGCGGCGCGGTGCTCGAGGGGCCCGCCGTGTTCGTCCAGCCGCGCCTCGAGACCCGCGTCCGGGACGGCAAGATCGAGGTCGGCTTCCCTGGTGCAGAAGGCGCGGAGATGCCCGAGCTCGCCGCACTCGAGCATCCACCCAGTGGATCCCGCTAGGCCTGAATCAGCCCGCGCCGGATCGCATAGCGGGTGAGCTCCACGCGATCGCGCAGGCCGAGTTTGTCGAGGATGTTCTGGCGGTGCCGCTCGACGGTCTTCACGCTGATCACGAGCTCTTCCGCGATCTCCTTGCTGGTATGCGCCTCGGCGATCAGCTTGAGCACCTCGAGCTCGCGCGGGGTGAGGATGTCGGGCTGCTCGTTCTCACCGCGGTCGATGTAGTCGCGCACGAGGGTGTTCACGGCGGAGGGGTAGAGGAACGATTCGCCGCGCATGGTGGCGCGGCAGGCATCGACGATGTCCTCGTCGGCGCCCGACTTGAGCACGTAGCCGGAGGCGCCGGCCTTGAGCGCCTCGAACAGGTACTGCTCGCTGTCGGACATCGAGAGCATCAGCATTCGCATCTCCGGCTTGCGCCGCGAGAGCTCGGCGGCGGCCTGGATGCCGGTCATGCGCGGCATCGACACGTCAAGAATCGCGAGGTCGACGTCCTCGGCGAGTGCCCTCTCCACCGCCTCGGCACCGTCGGCGGCCTCGGCCACGACGCGCAGGTCGGGTTGCGCATCGAGCACGCGGCGCAGCCCGGAGCGCACGATCGGATGGTCATCGGCGATCAGGATGCGGGTGACGAGCGGGATCGGCATCAGCGCTCCATCTCCGGCTCGCTCGTTGCCGGAACCTCGAAGCGCACCTCCACGCCACCGCTCGGGCGCGGCTTGACGGCCAGCGCGCCCCCCACGAGCAGCGCTCGCTCGCGCATTCCCCTGATGCCGCCGTGCTCCTCCGGGCGCTGGCCGTCGCGAAAGCCCCGGCCGTCGTCCAATACCGTCAGCACCACGCTTTCGGTGCCGGGTTCGAGGCGGAGGATCACGTGACTGGCGTCCGCATGGCGAGCCACGTTGGTGAGGCTCTCCTGCGCAACGCGGTAGACCGCGAGCTCTGTCTCGGCCGTCAGCGGCGGCAAGGCCTGGTGGAAGTCACGCTCGATCCGGATCCCCGCCCTGCGGCTCAA
>DATEPK010000274.1:0-4146 GCA_035273245.1 Thermoleophilaceae bacterium | reverse complement strand
GGCACGCGCTCGCGCCAGGCCAGAAGGTCGCGCCAATGGCCGCCGATCGGGCTGAGGAAGACGCCGCCGCTGCGCATGCGCAGCACGGGCGGCACGTTCTCGATCAGCGGCGTGACCTCGCGCTGGAGGCAGGCGTCCGCGTAGAAGCGCAGGAAGCGTTCGACCTGGGCCTCGTCCACCGCCCCGAACGACGCCCGGTACTCCTCGGGCGTCTGCGGCACGAACAGGTGGATCGTGAGCACCGGCGAGCCGATGCCCGCCGCGAACTCGACGCTCCGGAGAATCCCGCTTCGCGCCTCGTCGTCCAGGCGGTCCACGCGCACGTGCGCGCCATTCGGCCACGCCACCGGCGCCTCGGCGGTGACCACCGCGTTGTGGCCTGCGAGCGCGCTGCGCGAGACCTCGACTGCGTGCGCCACCGCGTCGTCGTCCGCCACGTGCGGCGACATCAGGCAGAGCTCGAGCCCGCGCCAGGGGCCGCCGTCCAGGCGGTCGGCGATCTGATCAGGCTCGGGCGCGGCCTTGAGCAGCGGGATGGCGGCGTAACCAGTCGACATAGCTCTTCACTGCGGAGTCGAGCGGGCGGGCGTGAACGCGTAGCCCGGCGCCTGTGTCATAGCTCTCGTTCTCGCCGGGCGCGAGATCCCCTCCCGGCGTCTCGATCGGGGTGTCCGACCCTAGCGTCTTCACCACCAGCTCCGCCGCCTCGATGAGAGGCGTGTTCACCCCGCTCGCGACCGTGAGCGTCTGGTTCCAGCGCTCGCCCGTCACGATCTCGGCGAGGGCGGGAACGAGGTCGTCCACGTAGAGGAAGTCGCGCGTGCGGCGGGGGTCGCCCGGGATCACGATCGGCTCGCCATCGATCGCCCGCGCGGCGAATGCGGCGATGGCGCCCGTGGCGCCCTCCCAGGCCACCTGGCCGGGACCGAAGATGCTCGACATCCGCAAGATCGTCGCGCGAGCGGGATGCACGCGGCAGGCGTGCTCGCCGAGGCGCTTCGACATCGCGTAGGGATCCGGCGGAGGGTCCATTGCGGCGCGCACGCTCGACGGGTAGATCAGCCCGGCGCCGTGCTCCTCGCAGGCCTCGAGCAGGTTGAGCGTGGTGCCGGCGTTCTCGCGCACCGCCCCGGCCGGATCCTCACGCGCGCCCGCGGGCGACGGCTGGCCGGCGAAGTGGAACACGGCGTCGCAGCCGGCGAGCAGGTCGCGGATGGCCGGGTCGCCCGCGTCGATTCTCACGAAGTCGAGTTCCGCCGACGCCGCGCGCCGCCGGCTCTCCGGCCGAGTGACCGGGATCACCTCGTGCCCGGCCTCGCGCAGCAGCACGCATGCGCGCCAGCCGATGAAGCCGCTCGCGCCCGTGACCATCAGCTTCATCGCATGTACTCCGCCAGCGAGTGCTCGTACTCGAACGGCGAGGCGAAAGTGTGCGTGGGGCCGCCACTCGGCTCTTCACCGCGAGCCATTGCCGCGACGTCGGCCACCGTCACCGTCTCAGCGGCCACGTTGGCGGCGCCGGGCGGCGCATCGAGCATGACCCTCGCCACGTCGTCCACGTGAACGACGCCGATGGTGGCGCGGCCGCCGTCGTCGAGCGTCAGCTCCTCGCCGGCGGCTGCGAGCCGCTTGAACTTGTCCACCACCGTCTGGGACTCGGGCCGCTCGTGCATCACAGGGCTTGGCCCGTACACGATTCCGAGGCGCAGGAGTGAAAGCTCGAAGCCGTGGCGGCGCGCGTAGAGGTCGAGGCACAGCTCGGCATAGATCTTCGAGAGGTGCGAGAGGTCGCCCTGTGCTCCGTACGGATGGTCGGGTCCGATCTCGCCCGCGAGCGACGGGCCGTACACGTGCAGCGAGCTGCCGTAGACGAGCGCACGGCACCCACTCTCGGCGACCGCCTCCGCCACGCGACGCGCGCCGCTCAGGTTCGTCTCCTCGGTGTAGTCCGGATCGCTGACAGACAGTGGCCGGGATGCCTGCGCCGCGAGCAGGAACACGCGCTCGGTGTCCGGCCCGATCACACGATCGAGATCGTCGCGGCTGCGGATGTCGACCGTCTCCACGCGCGCGCCGAGCCCGTCGAGCTGTGCCCGGTCGGTCGCGAACCAGTTGTCCGCCAGCACCACCTCGCGCCCGGCCTCGATCGCCAGCTCCGCGAGGCGGGCTCCGATGTAGCCCGCGCCCAGGATGAGGTCGGCCACGTCAGATCGACCTGACGCCCGGGCCGGGCGGCACCACGTTGCGCGTGTCGACGATCGAGTCGGCCTCGTGCCAGAGCGGCGTCTGCAGGAACTGACGGTGCGGAGTGAGGACGACCACGCAGTCGGCGGCGCGCACCTCGTCCGCGTTCCACGGCACGCTCTGGTGGCGGTTCCCGTCGACCTCCACCTCGTCCACCCACGGGTCGCAGTAGCGGACGTCGGCACCGCGAGCTTCGAGCTGGCGCAGCACCTCGAGCGACGGCGACTCGCGGGTGTCGTGCACGTCCGCCTTGTAGGCCATGCCGAGGAGCAGCAGGCGCGACCCGCGGATGGGCTTCCCGGCATCGTTGAGCGCGTCCGATACCCGCTGCACGACATGCAGCGGCATGTTCGCGTTGATGTCGTGCGCGGCCGCGATCAGCTGTGCGGAGTAGCCGTACTCGCGCAGGCGCCAGGCGAGGAAGTGCGGCACCACGGGAATGCAGTCGCCGCCGAGACCGGGGCCGGGGTAGTGGGCGAGGAACCCGAACGGCTTGGTGCTCGCGGCCTCGATCACCTCCCATGCGGAGATGCCGAGCCGGTCGCACATCAGGGCCAGCTCGTTCGCGAGCGCGATGTTCACCGCGCGGAAGGTGTTCTCGTGAAGCTTGGCCGTCTCGGCCACCATCGGGCTCGACACGGGGATCACGTTCTCCACCACCTGGCGATAGAGCAGCTCGGTGCGGCGCAGGCATTCCGGCGTCACGCCCGCCACGAGCTTGGGTGTGTTGCGGATGCTGTAGCGCCTGTTGCCGGGGTCCACGCGCTCGGGGGCGTACCCCAGGAAGAAGTCCTCGCCCACCCTGCCGCCCGAGCGCTCGAGGATCGGCAGCACGATCTCCTCGGTGGTGCCGGGATAGGTCGTGGACTGCAGCATCACTAGCTGGCCCGGGCGCAGGTTCTGGGCCACCGACTCCGCCGCCGACACGATGTACGAGATGTCCGGCGTGCGCGTCTTCGACAGCGGGGTGGGCACGCAGATCGTGAGCGCATCGAGCTCGCGCACCGCGGCGTAGTCCGTGGTGGCACTCAGGCGGCCGTCGAGCGTCTCGTAGCGCTCGGCCGGCACGTCGACGAGGTACGAGCGCCGCTCCTGCACTGCCTGCACGCGCGCCTCGCTCACGTCGACGCCGGTGACCGCGAATCCCGCCTCGGCGAACACCATGGCAAGCGGCAGCCCGGCATAGCCGAGACCGACTATTCCTACGTGGGCCGTGCGGGTGTGGACGCGCTCGTCGAACGCCTCTGCTGAGGACACAACGTCACTCACGCGGCACAAGGCTACTGGCCGTTCCGGGGGTAAAGCCGCGGTTTCCCTCTCCTCACTGCGCTATAAACGCATGCGTATGTCCTTCTGGGACTCCCTGCGCGGCCTGGTCGAGCATGGATCCGTTGCGTGGGGCTTCATCTGTGCGGTGGCGATAGTGCTGCTGCTGACGCCGGTCACCGCCTGGCTTGCGCCGAAGATCGGCGGGCTGGACACGGGTGGCGACCGCCCGCGTGTGCACAAGAAGCCCGTGCCCCGGATCGGCGGCCTGGCGATCGTGATCGGCATCATCGTGCCGGCGCTTCTGTTCGTCGATCTGGACACTCCCTATCCCGGCATCCTGATCGGCACTGCCGGCGTCGCGCTCGTCGGGCTCATCGATGACACGCGCGGGCTTCGCCCCGGCCCAAAGCTGCTCGCCGTGATCGCGCTCACGCTCGTGCCCGTGCTCGGCTGGCACCTGAAGATGGATCACCTCAACTTCCCGGTGGTCGGGTCGGTGAACCTGGGCTGGGCCTCGTATCCGATCACGATCCTCTGGATCGCGTTCCTCGCCAACCTCGTGAACCTGATCGATGGGATGGACGGCCTCGCCGCCGGCATCGTCGCCATCGCGGCGGGTTCGTTCGCGCTCCT
>DATEPK010000273.1:0-5476 GCA_035273245.1 Thermoleophilaceae bacterium | reverse complement strand
GCGGCTGCTGCGCGACGAGGGCCGGCTCGCGGTGGTGTTCCCCGAGGGCCAGAAGGGCTCGCGCAAGCTCTACTGGCAGCGCTACCGGCTGCGCCGCTTCGGCCGCGGCGGCTTCGTGAAGACGGCGCTTCGCGCCGGCGTGCCCATCGTGCCGATCGCCGTGGTGGGCGCCGAGGAGGCGATGCCGATCTTCGCCCACGTGCCCGCCCTCCAGCGGCTCACGGGCCTCATCTACTTCCCGATCAACCACGCCTTCCCGCAGTTCGGCCTGGCCGCGGCGATGATGTACCTGCCGGCGAAGTTCAAGATCCGCTTCCTCGAGCCGGTGTCGCTCGACGGGTACCGGCCAGAGGATGCCGAGGACCTCGAGCTCGTGCAGACGCTCGCCGAGCAGATCCGCGGCCGCATCCAGACCGAGGTCGACCGGCTGGTAGCTGCGCGAACCTCCGTCTGGTTCGGTTAACCTGCCGCGCCAGGAGAGGGATGAGCTACGGGGGACGTATCCGCATCGGGGCGCTCGCCTCGGGAGTGGCCGCGGCGGCGCTGCTGGTGGCAGGCTGCGGCGGCGGGAAGAACTTCGCCGATCAGCCACGGCCGGCGGCCACGCTGATGCTGAGCGGCGTGATCACCAACTCGGGCGTGACCGTCTCGCCGAGTCACGCGGGTGCCGGCCCGCTGAAAATTCAGGTGTCCAACCAGACGCGGTCGTCTCACACGCTCGAGCTGGACGGCGCGAACATCCAGCCGGTGCAGAGCGGGTCGATCGCGCCCACCAACACCGGCAGCATTCAGATCACGCTCAAGCCGGGCGTCTACACCGTTAAGGCGGGCTCGGCCACAGCGGTGAAGAAGGAACTGGCCCCGGCGCGGCTCGTGATCGGCAAGGCGCGGCAGGACTCGAACGACCAGGTCGGACTGCCGTAGGCAGGTCGCAGGTCGCGGGTCAGTTGGCCAGCGCCGGCTCGTGCTCTGCGCGCCGCGCGGGCTCGAGCCCTTGTTTCGCCGGCTTCTTCACGAGCATGTACTCGCTGACCATGTAGGAGCCGATCACGGCGGCGGCTGCGAGCGCCTGTGCGACGAGTGTCTCCACAGTCGGGAAGAAGGCGAGCCAGGTGCCCATCCAGCCGGGGAACGTCACGCCGATGTTGGTCGCGGGAAGCCAGCCCGCGAGCTGAAGCTCCTGCGCGCTCTCCCCCACCATCACCACGAGCACGAAGCCGATCATCGCGCCGGTGAGCACGAGCATCTGCTTGTAGGGCAGCTTCTTGTGCGCGTAGAAGGTGAGCACGCCCACCACCGCGGTGAAGGCGAGCCCCACTCCCACGCCCTCGAGCACGGTGCCCGCCCCGTACTTGAGGCGCATGTTCTGCAGGAAGAGAACGACCTCGAAGCCCTCGCGGTAGACGGCGGTGAAGCCGAGCAGCACGAGGCCGGCGGTCACGCCCGCGCCCGTGCTCGCCAGGAGCTTGCGGCGGCGGCGGTGATGGTGCGCGATCCAGCCCGTCCAGTACACGCGATGGAAGAACCAATTCATCACCACGAGCAGGACGCCGACGGCGATCAAGCCTGTGACGGCCTGAACGTCGAGCCCGGGGCCCCCGAGCTGCCCGATCACCCAGGCGGCGGCGAACCAGGTGGCAACTGAAATCGCGATGCCCACGCCCGCGCCGGCGGCAACCGGGCGGCGCCGCACAGCGTTTGCGCCTCGAAAGCTGGCCGTCACAGCGGCGAGCACGAGGATCGCCTCGAGCCCTTCGCGCAGTACCAGCAGCCCGCTGTTCAGGACGACGGCGCCGGTGCTGAGATTGGCCTCCTCAGTAGGATCCGGCACCCCGCCCTTGGCGGTGAGCGCCGCATAGAGCAGCAACGCGAGGCCCGCGGCGCCCATGACGATCCAGCTCTTCCGGCCAAATCCCTTCACCGGAAAGCAAACTAACACACTGGGTATTAGGGCGCCCTAACGCGAGTTGACGCTTCCATGCGCGCCTGCAATACTTGCTTGCGTGCAATCATCCACTGCGTCAAAGCAAGCTGTATCCGACGAGCAACTCGTTGGAACTCTTGGGGCGTTCCTCCATCACATCTTCAAGACGTGCGGCCCCAAGGGCGGCATGCTCGAGGTGATCGACGAGCTCGGCCTCTCGCTGACGCAGCTGAAGGCGGTTCAGCTCCTCTCCGCCGCGGGCGCGCCCGAGATGTCGCTCAAGCAACTGGGCGACTCGCTCGAGCTCTCCATGCCGGCGATCAGCCGCGCGGTGGACGGGCTCGTGCACCGCGGCCTCGTCACCCGCACCGAGGACGAGGAGGACCGCCGCGTCAAGAGGGTCCGCCCCACGAAGGAGGCGACCGAGCTGGTGGCCCGCCTCACCGACATCCGCTTCTCGCAGCTCGGGGAATTCGTGGAGACCCTCACCCCGCGCGAGCGCAACAAGCTCGCCGCGGCGCTCGCCGTGCTGGCTGAGCGCGATGACATCGCGGAACTTGTCACACAGCAGCAGGCAACCGCGTCTAACAAGGAGACAGCATTCGAGAAGGAGAGCGCGTAATGCCCGCCCGCTTTCGCCTAACCGAGGACAACCGCAAGTGGTGGACGCTCGGAGCCATGTGCTTCGCGCTGTTCATGATCATGCTCGACAACACGGTCGTGAACGTCGCGCTGCCGTCGATCCAGCGCTCGCTCCATACCTCGCTCGGGAATCTCGAGTGGACGGTCAACGCTTACACGCTCACCTTCGGCGTGCTGCTCGTCACCGGCGGCCGGATGGGCGACATCTTCGGCCGCAGGCGCATGTTCCTCGCGGGCGTGATGCTGTTCGCGGCCTCCAGCGCGGCAATCGGTCTCGCGCCGAGCGACTCGCTGCTGATCGCCGGGCGCGCGGTTCAGGGCGTCGGCGCGGCTTTCATGATGCCGGGCACCCTCTCGATCATCTCGAACACCTTCCCGCCCTCTGAGCGCGGCCGGGCGATCGGCACCTGGGCCGGCGTGTCCGCGCTGGCGCTCGCGCTCGGCCCGGTGGTGGGCGGCGCGCTGACGCAGTACGTCTCGTGGCGGGCGATCTTCTTCATCAACGTCCCGGTCGCAGTGGGCGCTGTTGCGGTCACTCTGTTCGCCACGCACGAGTCGCGTGACGAGTCGATCGATCGGACTGTCGACATTCCGGGCATCGCCACTCTCTCGGTTGGCCTCACCTCGCTGATCCTCGCGCTCGTCGAGAGCAACAGCTGGGGCTGGGGCTCTGCCCGCGTGGTCGGCCTGCTCGCGCTGGCGGCCGTCGCTCTCGTCACCTTCATCTGGGTCGAGCTGAAGTACTCCGCCGCGCCGATGGTGCAGTTCGAGTTCTTCCAGTCACGCACCTTCTTCGGGGCGAACGTGATCGCTTTCATCATCTCGTTCGCGATGCTGGCGATGTTCTTCCTCACCGCCCTGTACATCCAGAACATCCTCGGCTACTCGCCGCTTCAGGCCGGTGTGCGCTTCCTGCCCACCACCCTGATGATCGTGCTGATCGCACCCCTCGCGGGCCGGCTCACGGACAGGATCGGGTCGCGGCCGCCGATGACGGTCGGGCTGGCTCTGGTGGCGGTGGCTCTCTACCTGCAGACGAAGATCACCGTGTCGAGCGGCTACAGCGACCTCCTGCCCGCCTTCGTGCTCATGGGCATCGGCATGGCGCTGACGATGGCGCCGATGTCCACCGCCGCGATGAACGCCGTGCCCGCCGCCAAGGCCGGCGTGGCGTCCGGGATCCTGTCGATGAACCGCATGGTCGGCGGCACGTTCGGCGTGGCGCTGCTCGGCACCATCTTCCAGACGCTGAGCCACAACCGGCTCGAGAGCAACCTGGCGGGACTGCACCTGTCAGCGGCTCAGAAGTCGGCGATCGCGGACAACATCGGCCAGAGCTCCACGGGCGCGAGCCACCCGAGCCCGCAGATCGTGCACGCCGCGCATGACGCGTTCATCCACGGCTTCACCGGCTCGATGATCCTGTCGACGGGCGTGGCGGCCCTCGGCGCACTGCTCGCGTTCACGCTGATCAAGTCGGTGAAGCGGCCGAAGCCGGAGACGGTCGCCCAGCCAGAGCGCACGGCTGAGCGCGCCGCCGAGCCGGTCGGCGTCTAAAAAGCTCCCCCCTCACCAAGTCCCCTCCCCCAGCGCGGCGCCGATTGCCCAGGTCGGCGCCGCGCATATTTCTCCGCCGGTAGCATCCCGCCCCCGAAAGCCGACCTCGGAGGACCGAACAGCACGATGGCGCAAGTTGACCTGACGAACGTGGCGGATGTGGGCGTGGAGCCCGGCACGCTGCCCGAGACGATGTCCGCCTGGGTGATTCGCCAGGAACGCGAAGGCCAGCCCACCGACGCCTTCCAGCTCGAGCAGATCGAGGTGCCGGAGCCCGGCCCGTTCGAGGTGGTCGTGCGCGTGATGGCCGCCGGCGTGAACTACAACAACGTGTGGGCCGCGCTCGGCAAGCCGGTTTCCGTCTTCCGCTACCACCCCGAGGACGACCACCACATCGGCGGCTCGGACGCCTCCGGCGTCGTCTGGAAGACGGGCGAGGGCGTGACGCGCTGGAAGCCGGGCGACGAGGTCGTGATCCACTGCAACCAGGCCTCGTACGAGGACCCGGAGGTGCACGGATTCGACCCGCTCGCGGCGCCGTCGCAGCGGATCTGGGGCTACGAGACCTCGTGGGGCTCGTTCGCGCAGTTCACGAAGGTGCAGGAGCAGCAGCTGCTCCACAAGCCCGCGAACCAGACCTGGGAGGAGGCCGCCTCCTACGGCCTCACCTACTTCACCGCCTACCGGATGCTGATCTCCCAGTGCAACCTCCAGGCCGGCGACAAGGTGCTGATCTGGGGCGCCGCCGGCGGCCTCGGCGTGTTCGCCATCCAGCTCTGCAAGCTGGCCGGGGCGCACTGCGTCGGAGTCGTGTCGTCCGACGAGAAGGGCGAGCTCTGCAAGCAGCTGGGGGCGGATGGCTTCATCAACCGCAACGAGTTCGCCGGCATGATGCGCAAGGGCGGCGAGACGCCCGAGGAGGAGAAGGCGCGCTTCAAGGAGTCGCGCCGCTTCGGCGCGGCAGTTGAGGAGATCCTCGGCGAGCCGCCCAACATCGTGTTCGAGCACGTCGGCCAGGCCACCTTCCCCACGTCGGTGCTCGTGTGCCGGCCGTTCGGCAAGGTCGTGATCTGCGCGGGCACCACGGGCTACAACCTGGACTTCGACGTCCGCTACCTCTGGATGCGCCAGAAGCAGATCATCGGCTCGCACTTCGCGAACGCGTGGGAGTGCCACAAGGCAAACGAGCTGATGGCCGCCGGCCAGATCCGGCCCGTGCTGTGGCGCACGATGGGCTTCGAGGGCGTGGCGGAAGCGCACCAGCTGATGCTCGAGAACAAGCACCTCGGGAAGATCTCGATCCTGGTCGGTGCTGACAAGGAGGGGCTCGGCAAGACCGCCGAAGGCCCGGGC
>DATEPK010000272.1:0-3518 GCA_035273245.1 Thermoleophilaceae bacterium | reverse complement strand
GCGAACAGCCCGACCACGCCGAAGGCGGACGAGATCCTCACGGAGGCGGGCGTGTACATCGTGCCCGACGTGATGGCGAACGCGGGCGGAGTGGTCGCGTCGTACTTCGAGTGGGTGCAGAACCTCCAGCACTTCCGCTGGGACGAGCGCGAGGTGAACGACAAGCTCGGCAACGTGATGCGTCGCTCGTTCCGTGACGTGGCCGAGCGCGCGAACCGCGACAACACGTCGCTGCGTGTGGCCTCATACGAGCTGGGCATCGAGCGCGTGCTCGCGGCGGCGAAGACCCGCGGTTACATCGGCGGCTAGAACCCGTACCGGGGCGAGAAGCGGCAGCTGGGGGAGCCGCGCGCCCGCGGCCCCCCCGCTGCCGGTTAGCGGCTTTCTTGCCGCTCCGAACGACGGAACCCTCCATGCCGTCGTGTCTCAGTTATCGACAGCGCGACATGGGGCCGCAGCGCTTCAAACCCGAAATGGACAAACGTCCGGGTCTGGATTTTTCGAGTGGTTGCGGCCTACTCGAAGTCGAAGTCGCGGGGCGGCTTCTGCTCGAACCAGAGGCGGTCGTGTTCCGGCGCGTCCTGGAGGAATTCGGGGGTCTCTTCGAGCGGGTCGGCGTCGCCTTCGGAGGTCGGAGGCCGGGGGTCGGAGGTCGGAGGGTCTGGCTCCGGCTCCGGCTCCCTCATTGCTTCTGTTTCCGGCTCGGGCTCAACCGCCGGCTCGGGATCGAGCGCCGGCTCGGGCTCGGCGAGCTCCGGCTCGAGGCCCATCGGCGCCGGCTCATCGGGCAGTGGCTCGGGCTCATCCGCACTCTGCAACTCCGCACTCTGCACTTCTTCCGCCGCCGCAGGCTGCGGAAATTCGCGCCGCGCAGGCCCGAGCGCCTCCGCTTCTTCCTGGGCGATCTCCTCGTCGCTCGCGCCGTGGCGGCGCTTGAGCTCGAGGTGCTCCCGTATCGCGTCGTCCAGAAGCCCCATCGCGCGCGTAGCCTAGCGAGCTTCCCAGCCGGGTTAGGTCGCGGCCGCCGCCGGCTCCGCGCGCTCCACCCGGTTCTTGCCGCCGCGCTTGGCTCTGTAGAGCGCCGCATCCGCAGCGGCGATCAGCGACATCTTGTCGCCCGCCGATTCCGGGAGGGACGCCACGCCAAAGCTCGCCGTGACCTTCAGCGCGCCCTTGCCGTCGAGCCGCTTGATCTCGAGCGCGGCGATGGTCGCGCGCATACGCTCGGCGAGCAATTCGGCGCCGGAGAGATCGGTCTGGGGCAGGATCACCGCCAGCTCCTCACCGCCGTAGCGTGCGGGCTCGTCGATGTCACGCGATAGCGAGCGCAGGCAGCGCGCCACCTCAACCAGGACGAGGTCGCCCTGCTGGTGGCCGTACGTGTCGTTCACGCTCTTGAAGTTGTCGATGTCGAGCATCGCGAGGCCGACGGCGCTGCTGAAGCGGCGGCTTCGCTCGATCTCGTTGTCGAGCGACTCGTGGAAGTGCCGCACGTTGAAGAGGCCGGTGAGCTCATCGGTCACAGCCTGGTGCTGGACCGTCTCGTGCAGGTTCGCGTTCTCGATCGACACAGCGGCCTGGCCGACGAGGTACGCGAAGAGGTCGCGCTCGGTGTCGTTGAAGTCCTGGCCCTCGCGCACGATCGAGATCACGCCGACGTAGTCGACGTCGCTGCCCGCGCCGATGCGCGCACGTAGCGGACCGGCGAGCGCATGGACGCCGTCGATCGAGGCGGAGGTGGGCCGGTGCTGCTCGACGGGCTGGTCGCTCATCGTGGGCTCGAGGTTCGCGAGCAGCTCCGCGACGTTCTCCTCGCGGATGCGGAAGGCGTTGCGCTCGGCCTCGGTGAGCGCGCGGATGAGCCGGTCGTGCGAGCCGCCGACGTGTACCGAGTGCATCCGGCGGGCGTCGATCGGCACGGCGCGGCCCGCGTCCGCCTCACACGCTTCAACCGCGGTGCGCACGGCGAGCTCGAGCAGACCCTGGCGGTCGAGCCCGGCCGCGAACGCATCGCCCACCCGGCGGATCGTGTCCTCCAGCTCGTGGCGCTTGCTCTCGACCTCCTGGATCTTCCCCTCGAGCTCGCGCGACATCTTGTTGAACTCCTGGCCGAGCGCCGCGAACTCGTCGTCGCCATGGGTGGGAACGGGGGTGCTGAAGTCTCCCTTGGAGAGCCGCCGGGCCGCGCCGAGGAACTGATCGATCTGGCCCTGGAGCGCGCGCACGATGAACACCGACAGGACGAGCGCCAGCACGAGGAACCCGAGCAGGATCACGCCGATCAGCACGCGGCTCTGGCTGATCGAGGCGGTGATGCCCTCCGACCGCGTGAACACGCCCACCGACACGGGCGGCCCCACCGGCTCCTGCAGCTCCTCGAAGCGGCCGCGGTAGCTCTTGCCGCCGATCTCGACCTTGCCGGACGTGGGCTTCGCGTTCGAGTCGCCCTCGTTGAGGGTTGAGGCGAGCCGGCGCTGGCGGGTGAAGATGCGCACGTCGAGATCCGTGAGGCCCGCCACCGTGTCCGCGAAGCTGCTCGGCGTGACCACTGACACCGCCAGGGAGCCGAACTGCTTGCCGCGCTTGGTCGTGGGTGCGGCAAGTGCCGGCGCCATCGGCGGAACGCTGCCCGCGTCCGCCACGAGGTTGCCCTTGACGTCATACAGCGCCAGGCTCGTCACGGGCGGGTTGAGCAGACGCGTGAGCTGCCGCCTGGCCGCGGCGGGCGTGCGCGCACCAAGCGCCTTTTGCAGCTCCGGCCGGCGCGCGATCTGTCGAAGCTGCGGGACGGCCTCGGCGCGGTCCTGGCGGTAGACGGCGAACGCCACCCGCAGGCCCTCCGCGATGCGTGCGTCAGCCTTGCCGATCTCGCTCTGGGACGTGATGCTGAACAGGACCAGCGCCACTGCGCCCATGGGCACGACGACGATGATCGTGAAGAAGAGAAGGAGGCGACTGCGGAAACTCATGCGTCCATGGGCCGAGCCGAAGGCTACCCGCGTGGCCCCGGCTGGATGCCCATAAGGGACATTCGTTCTAGCCTCGACGGGGCCTGCCTGCCGCTACCATGGACGATCCGAGGCACAGGGTGTGCCGCTCGGGGCTATAGCTCAGTTGGGAGAGCGCCTGGATCGCACCCAGGAGGTCGCCGGTTCGAGTCCGGCTAGCTCCATCCGGGATCACGTCACGGTGGCCGTGCGGTAGCGGTGGCGATGCCAGATCCAAGCCACCAGGCCGACCGGTAGCGGCAGCCAGTACGACACGAGCCGGTAGGCGAGTACGGCCAGAGCCGCGGGGGCGGCCGCGACGCCGGCGAGCGCGAGCGTCCCCGTGAGGCCGGCCTCGACCACGCCGAGGCCGCCGGGCGTGAGCGGGAGCTGCCCCAGAAGCTGCGCGGCGCTGTAGGCCAGCAGCGCCACGTACAGCGGCGGGCGGGAGCCCACGGCCAGCAGCGCGGAGTACAGGCACAGGAAGTCGAAGAGCCAGCGGCCGACGGCGGTTGCCATCGCCTGCGGCCA
>DATEPK010000271.1:0-3226 GCA_035273245.1 Thermoleophilaceae bacterium | reverse complement strand
CCGTGGCGATCAGCTGCCCGCTGTGGCGCTCAACGAGAGCGCGCGCCGTCGGCGAGATCTCCTCGCGCGTGGGGCGGTCGTACCCCGCCCGACCTCCGTGTCGGATCGCTTCCTGCATTCCCCTGCCGGAAGTCCAGAGTGGGGCCGGTTTCGCCCCCCGGCAATACCTCAAACCGCGAACGAAAGTCGCTACTAGCGGACTTTTTGAGGCCGCAGCACGTGCGCCAGCACGCGCGGGCTGAACATCGTGAGCGGCGAGCGGCGCCGCGCACCGACGGCCTCGAACGCCGCGAACGCCACCGGGTCCCGGGCCGCGGCCTGGTACATGCGCCGCTCGAACGGGTTCGCCTTGCGGGCGGTGGAGAGGTCGGCGATCAGGAAGTGGTGCGGCCCGAGCCGGCGGCGGTGCAGTTTGCGGTAGCTCTGCAGTCCGGAGTCGAGATCCGCGCCTGACGCAAGCGAGGGACCCACGCAATCCGCCAGCCACTCCGCGCTCTGGAACGCCCAGCCGCACCCCACGCCCCACAGCGGGTCGCTCGCAAGCGCCGCGTCGCCCACGAACGCCATCCCGCGCGCCGCGGCCGGGCGCATCACGTTCGGCAGCTTGAGCTTGCCGAGCAGCTTCGACTCCCGAGTCGCGCCGCTCAGATCCGGCCCGTCGGGCAGCGCCGCGATGTAGCGCGAATACGCGCCCTCGAGGTCGGCGCGAAACTCCGGGAGCCGGTGCTCGTGTGGACCGACCAGCACGAGCGTGAGGCCATCCTCGTTGGGGAACGTGTACGCGCAGTCGGGCTCCATGAACCACATGCGCGAGCGGGTGTTGCCCGGCTCGAGCCCGCTCCAGTAGGCCCAATAGAAGAAGCGGCGATGCGGCCGCACGCGCCCGGGCACGCCCGCGAGCTCGGCCATCCGCGAGTCGCGCCCGTCAGCCGCGACGACGAGCCGCGCGTCCAGAGACCGCCGGCCGCGCGAGCTGTCCTCCATCTCCACACCGCTCACGCGTCCGTTGCCGCGCAGCCCGACCACGGTCTGCCCCGGCATGTAGTCCACGCCGGGCGTGTCCGCCGCGAGCTTGCGCAGGATCGGGTCGAGCGTGCGGCGCGTGATGTTGTAGCCGTACGGGGCCTCGCCGAACGGACGGATCCAGCCGGTGTACGGCGACCACACCTCGATGCTGTTGTGCACAGCCCCGCGCTCCTCGATCAGCGGAGCCAGCCCGAGCCGCTCGATCGTAGGCGTCGCGCTCGGCTGGATGTAGTGCGTGCAGACCGTCTTGTAGTGGTCCGGATCCGGGCTTCGCTCGAGGAGCGCCACCCGCGCGCCTGCGCTCGCGAGCATCCGCGCGGCGGTGCAGCCGCCCACGCTTGCGCCCACCACCACCGCGTCGTACGAGTCCATTTGGCGAGCCTCGCGCCTTGAAACAGGGCAGTCAAGTCGAAGAAGTGGCGAAATTCAGGGATCGCATGTAGGTTCGGAGGACCAGTTCCGCTCCGTTCGCGGTTTCACCCTCAGGTCTTGGCCAGACCGCCCAGAGGCGAGCATTCCCCCCGAAAGGGGGGCTCCCTCGCTGCCTGAATCTCTAGAGTCGTAGCGGCAGCGCCATCGCAGCGGCGTCCGCGACCACGTGCGCACCGGTACATTTCCGCGCGGGAGAGGTTTCTTAAGGCAGGGCGAGAATGGCCAATGGGCTGGTGAGACATCTTGAAGAGGTGAAGTCGGCACCCGTCGTGCTTCCTCCGCGCGACGTCCGCGCGCGCAAGCCCCTGTTGCTTCGCCTGGAGACCGGACGCAGCCTCGTCCGTGTAGCCACCCTCGCCGCGCTCGACGCTCTCGGCGTCTTCCTCGCCATCTGGACGGCCCTCGAGGTGAAGGCCGCGATCCGCGGCAAGTCGGACCTCGTGCTCTCCTTCCACCAGGCCTGGGACGTGGCGCCGCTTGCCTGCCTCGTCACGATCCTGCTGTTCGCCCGCTCGCGGCTGTATGGGCCGCGCGCCATCCGCCCGGGCTTCGCGCGCGTGATCGGCTCGCTCTTCCAGGTGATGATCGTGTCGCTGATCTACGGCGTTGTGGAGGGCGGCCACTTCAGCTCGTACTACATCTTCTACGGGTCGCTGCTCTTTGCGCTGCTCTACGTGAGCGCGTTCCGCTGGGCCTTCGAACAGGCGAGCGGCGCGCTCCTGCGGGCGGCCGGCTACCGGCGCCGTGCTGTCCTCGTCGGGTCCGGCCCGCACATCCAGGAGGTGGCGGCGGCGCTCGCGGGCGGGAAGCATCCGGAGCTCGAGCCAGTCGGCTTCGTTTCGCTCACTCCGCTTCCCTCCAACGGTCTCAAGGACCTCGGGCCGCTCGACCACATCGACCGCTACTTCGGCCAGATCGATGAGGTGCTGATCGCCGATCCCGACTTCCCGCAGAGCGAGGCGGTCGAGCTCGTGGACCGCTGTCACCGGCACGGCGTTCGGGTACGCGTGGCGCCGTCCACGATGGAGATCCTCATGGACCGCGTGGAGTTCGTGCCGGGCCAGACGCTCCCGCTGTTCGAGCTCAAGCCGCCGGTGTTCGAGGGCACCGACTGGCTGCTCAAGCGCGCGTTCGACATCGTCGGCTCGATCGTCCTCCTCGTCCTGTCGGCGCCGGTGATGCTCGTGATCGCGCTGGCGGTGAAGTTCACCTCGCGCGGTCCCGTGATCTATCGCTCCATGCGGCCGGGCATCGGCGGCGAGCCCTTCGCGTGCCTCAAGTTCCGCACGATGTACGAGGATGCGGAGCTCCGCCAGTCCGAGCTCGAGGAGCACAACGAGAAGGGCGGCGCAATCTTCAAGATCAGGCGCGACCCGCGCGTGACGCCGGTGGGGCAGTTCCTGCGCCGCTGGTCGCTCGACGAGCTGCCGCAGCTCTTCAACGTGCTGCGCGGCGAGATGTCGATCGTGGGCCCGCGCCCGCTTCCGCAGCGTGACTTCGACCGGCTCGAGGACTGGCACCGCAAGCGCTACCTCGTGCTGCCGGGGATCACCGGCCTGTGGCAGGTGTCCGGGCGCTCCGAGCTCGACTTCGACGAGCTGGTGCGGCTCGACTTCCTCTACCTCGAGAACTGGTCCGTGTTCCAGGACCTGAGCATCATGCTCAAGACGATCCCGGCCGTGGTCAAGGCCAAGGGCGCCTGGTAGACGAGCCACTCAGCGACGGCGTGGTGACGCTGCGCGCCTGGCGGGAGGAGGACATCCCCGCG
>DATEPK010000270.1:0-4640 GCA_035273245.1 Thermoleophilaceae bacterium | reverse complement strand
TCCGGAGCTCGAATTCGCGGACAGCGTGATGGGTTCGATCGGCGGTGACGTGATGACGGGCAGTGAGTTGAACGACGAGCTTTACGGGCTAGCCGGCGATGACTGTCTGGAGGGATCTCAAGGAGACGACATCGTCTCAGGCGGCGAGGGATCCGACCTGCTCAAGGGTGGTCCCGGCGATGACCGCATCATCGGCGGCCCAGGCCACGACAGAATCCAAGGCAACGACGGCGCGGACCTCATCAACACGGTCGACGGCTACCGCGACAGCGTGAGCTGCGGCGCCGGCAAGGACCGCCTCCGCGCGGACCAGTTCGACCACTTCCACGGCTGCGAGCACGTGACGATCGTGCGCCACGCTCGGGTGGTGGGATGAGAGCGCGACGGCTCTGCTGCTTGCTGGCGGCGCTTGGCTGCACTTGCTTCGGCGCGCCGGTCGCACGCGGCGTCGTCGTTCCGCCGCCACCGCACTGCCGCACGCTTCATGGGCAGCCGCCGTGCAGCGCCGACGTGTCTGTGTCGGTCACGCCGCCGTCTGGCACGGTGTACGTGGGCGAGGACGTGGTGTTCACGGTCACGGCCGCCAACGCCGGTCCGCGCGCCGAGCAGGGAGTTATCGGACTGACGTCTTCGCAGCGAGGCGTCCGCATCACACCGCCCGGCCCGTTCAGGTTCGGTCCGCTCCCGGCCGGCCAGCAGGCGAGCGCCCAGTTCCACGTGCGACCCGCCGCGGCGGGGGCACTCGTACTCCAGGCGAGCCTGAGCGGGACCAATCTCGCAGTACCGGATCCGAATTCCGTCAACGACGTCGGCAGCGCGTCGGTCAACGCTGTGATCGGGCGCTGCACGAGTGCCGCGCTTGGCACCGCGGGAGACGATCGCATATTCGGCACAATCGGCGGGGAGCTCGTGAACGCTCTCGGCGGTGACGACCTCATCCGCACCGGCGACGGTGACGACTGCGTGAACGGCGGCGCCGGCAACGACACGATCGCGGGCGGAGCCGGCAACGACCTCCTGAAGGGCGGCAGCGGCGCCGACACGATCTCAGGCGGCCCAGGCAAGGACAAGATCTCGGGTGGCCCTGGTGCGGATCGCATCAACGCCGCCGACGGCGAGCGTGACGTGGTGAGCTGCGGCCCCGGCAAGGACAGCGTGAAGGCGGACAAGATCGATGCGCTCAGTCGCTGCGAACACGTGAGAATCGTCTAATCCTCACGCACGCGTACGCGCCAACCACGCGCGTGTGCATACCTCACGTGGATGTAGTTTCTCGCGTATTAGCGGGGCAATGTGACGCAGGTCACGCGAAGGTGGTTTCGGTCCTGAGGTTCTGGTGAAAAGTTCCACTCGGGCCGCAACATCTCGCTTGTGGGCTCGTTGCACTAGGTAGCCAGACAGCACGGCGCACAGTGTCGCGCTGTCGATCTCAAGGGGGGCGCTCGCACATTCGCGTATGCGAATGGCTTCGCCGCGAGGCCAGAGCCCCTGGGCAGGGAGAAGTCGAAAACGCACGCACAAAGGAGGGTCGAGTTGCGTCTCGACATAGTGATTCCCGCGCACAACGAGGAAGAGCGGATTGGCCCGATGCTGGAGGCATATCGGGCGCGCTGCTGCGACCGCGAGGCCCGCTTCGTCGTTGCCCTCGACCGCTGCCGTGACCGGACCGAGGAGATCGTGCGGCAGCACCGCGAGGTCGACCCGCGCGTGGAGATCGTGCACTACCCGAAGCTTGGTAAGGGCGGCGTGCTCATGGAGGCGTTCCGACGCTGCGACGGTGACTACGTCGGCTTCGTGGACGCAGACTGCGCCACGCCGCCGAGCGAGTTCGTTCGCCTGGCGGAGGCGGCTGAACAGGCGGACGGCGCGATCGCCAGCCGTCGCCATCCCGCGGCCATCCTGCCGGCCCGCCGTCCACTCGCGCGCCGGATCGCCAGCGCCGGGTTCGCATTCGGCATCCGCCGCCTCTTTCGCCTGCCATACGGCGACACTCAGTGCGGCGCGAAGGTCCTGCGCCGCGACCTCGTGGAGAAGTCGCTGCCGCTCATGTCGTCGCGGGACTTCCTCTTCGACGTCGACCTGCTGATCGTCGCGCGGCGCCTCGGCTACCGGATCATCGAGGTACCCACGATCTGGATCGATCAGGCCGGGTCGCGCCTGCGCGCGCGTTCCGACACGCTACGGATGTTCGCCTCCGCGCTCAGGCTGTGGCTCCACCATCGCGTGATCCCGGTGGATCCCGCGGCCGCCGAAGGCATGAAGGAGGACACGCTGGCAGCGACCGAGCGGGCGGAAGAGGAGGTGCGGCGTGTCCCGTCCTGACGTCGCGCTCATCACCCCATACCCGCCGATCGGCCAGCGGCACGCCGGCCACAGCGGAGTGACGTCCTATGCCGGCAACCTCGCGCACGCGCTTGCCGCCGAGGGCGCGAAGGTGACCGTGGTGGCGCCGGAGGAGCCCGGCGAGCCCGCGGCGGCGGACGACGGTCCCGTGCGCGTTGAGCGCCGCTTCCGCAGCGGTAGTGCGGCCGCCCTACCGGCCGCCGCGCGAGCCGCAAGGCACACCGGCGCGCCGGTGATTCATCTCCAGCACGAGCTCTTCCTGTACGGCGGGCCCAGCTCGATCCCCGGCCTGATGGCCGCGCTGGCCGGTCCGCGCCGCAACGGGACGGCCCAGGTGGTGACGATGCACCAGGTGGTCGAGTCCGGCACGGTCGACCGCTCCTTCACGAAGCTTCATCGCGTCAAGGCGCCGGCGGTGCTCGCGCGCGCCGGACTCGCCACCGTGCAGCAGGCGATCCGCCGCCTGTCCTCGCGCGTGATCGTGCACGAGCCGTCGTTTGCCGAGATGGTTGGGAACGCCGTGGTCGTGCCGCACGGCGTGGAAGCCGCAGCGCCTGACGACCGCGAGACCGCCCGCGCCGAGCTCGGCCTCGATGACCGCCTCACGGTGCTCTGCTTCGGCTTCCTCGCGCCGTACAAGGGCCTCGAGGCGGCGCTCGATGCGGCCGAGCTGGCGGGCGACCGGGTGCACGTAGTGATCGCCGGCGGCGAGCACCCACGCCTCGCCGCAGCGGGCGACAGCTACGCCGACGAGCTCCGAAACCGCTACGGCGCCACCGCAACGTTTACCGGCCGGGTGCCCGAGGAACAGGTCGGGACTTGGTTCTCCGCGGCCGACATCGCGCTCTTCCCATATCCGCGTCCGTTCTCGAGCAGCGGCTCGCTCGCGCTCGCTCTCGCGCACCGCACGCCGTTCCTCGTCTCGCCGCAGCTCGCGCAGACGATCGGTGCGCCGGAGGGCATCACGGTGCGGCTCCTGCCGACCGCGCTCGCGCGGCGGTTGAACGAGCTTGCCGCGGCGCCCGACCAGCTCAACGAGCTGCGCCGCCAGTGCGCGGGCTTCGGCTCCGGCCGCTCGTGGCCGGACGTTGCGCGCCGTCACCTCGAGCTCTACGAGGAGGTGCGCTGACGATGCCGAGCGTTCTGCTCGCCGGTGCCTTCGGACAGCACAACCCGGGCGACGAGGCTCTGCTCGACGCATTCGTTCAGGGCCTGCCCGAGTGGGACCACGTGGCCACGAGCAGCGATCCCGCGCACACACGCGGTCGCGGCATCGACGCGGTGCCGAGCTGGAGCCCGGTGAAGGTCGCGGCCGCCACCAAGCGTGCCGACGCCGTGATCTTCGCCGGCGGCACCGTGTTCAAGGAGCTCGACCCGCGCGTGAACAGGCCGGCCAACGACCTGCTCGTGAAGGCCGTCATGCTCGCCGCGGGCAGCAAGGCCCAGGGCAAGCCGCTCGCGATGGTGGGCCTCGGCGTGGGCAAGCTGCCCGAGGGCAGCCCGCGCGTGCTCGCACGCACGCTCGTCCGCTTCCCGGACCTGCTCGTGCTTCGTGACGAGGAATCCGCCGAGGCGCTCAGCCACAGCGGCGCGCCGCAGCCCTTCCGCGTGGGCGCGGACCCGGCGTGGACCCTTCTGGACGCGCCGCCGGAGTCGCACGAGAACGGGAGCGACACGATCGTCGTGGCGCTCAGCAGCCACTGCGGCGGCTACGACCTCGCGGACCGGCTCGTGGAGGCGCTCGCTCCGCTCACCGGCTACCGGATCAAGGTGCAGCCCTGGCAGGTGGTCGGGCCGACCACCGACGCCCCGCTCGCCCGCGAAATCGAGCGGCGTCTGCCCGGTCGCGTGGAGGTGCTGCCTCCGCCGCGCGACCTAGCGGACGCGCGCCGGCTCTTCTCGAGCGCGCACGTGGTGCTCAGCCTTCGCTTCCACGCACTTGTGGCCGCGGCGTCGGCCGGCGTTCCCTTCGTGGCGATGGCTCACGAGGCCAAGCTCGCCGGCCTCGCGCGGCGCCTGCATCAGCGTGCCGTCGGGCCGGAGGAGCCGCCGGCGCATGTGACAGAAGCGCTCGTGGCAGCGGGCAGCGGCCCCGCGCCGCGCCCGTCCGCCGTGCGCGCCGAGATAGCGCGCGCGGAGGAGTCGTTCCGCCTCACTCGGCTGCTGCTGAATCGAGGCCGCTCGCCGGAGGCCGCTGAGGTCTCCGGTCTGCCGCTGGTCCCCGAGCCCGGCGTCCGATGACGAGCGCCGCATACCGCAGCGCCACGGCCACCCGGCCGGCGCCCGCCGGCGCGCTC
>DATEPK010000269.1:0-8592 GCA_035273245.1 Thermoleophilaceae bacterium | reverse complement strand
CTCACGGACGCGGCGCTCGAGGGCAAGACCGACCGTCTGCTCGGCCTGAAGGAGAACGTGATCATCGGCAAGCTGATCCCGGCCGCCACCGGCCTGCGCCGGTACCGGCGGCTCGAGATCGAGCCCACGGAGCCGATCCCGCGTCCCACCCCGGACGAGATGGGCCTGCTCGACGAGGGCGAGCTCGCTGCCGAGCTCGGCCTCACCGGCGACGGCGAGCTGGAGGGCTTCAGCTTCGGCGACGGAGGCAATGGAGAAGCCTTCGGCGAGGAGCTGGCCGACTTGGCGCTGCCACCCGCTGACGACGAGCGGGAGTAACTGACAACGGGGCCGCGAAAGCGGCCCCGTTTCGTTTACCGGCGCATTCTCCTCGCGCGCGCGTGTAATTTTGCGCGCGGGAGATGCGTCCTTGGCAGGGGACAATCGTCGCGGCTGCGCTCGCGCTTGCGCTGTGGGCTGCGCCCGCGCATGCCGCCGGCGGCTGGCAAGTCGGCGCGGCGCGCGTGGACGTCACGCCGCCTGTCACGGGCGCTGATCCGCCCGAGTTCGCCACCTGCCCCGCCGCGCTCTACAACGGCCCCCGGCCGTTCAGCTTCAACGAGCCCTACAGGGACCTGAACGGCGACGGCCGCTTCGAGTACCCGGAGCCCTACTGCGACGCCAACGCGAACGGCCGCTACGACGGCATCTACTCGTCGGGCGGCGTCGACCATCTCGCCACGGGGGTCCACGATCCGATCGACGCGCGCGCGATCGCGCTGTCGAGCGGCGGCAGCACGCTGGTCGTCGTCTCCGTGGTGGCGCAGGGCCTGTTCCAGAACTACACGCAGCGGATGCGCGAGCTGGCGATGGCGGAGCGGCCGGGCATCACGGGCATGATCGTGAGCGCCGACCACAACGAGAGCTCACCGGACACGATCGGCATCTACGGGGCGCCCGCCGATCCCACCGGCACGGTGGGCCTCCACTCGGGCATCGACGACTACTACATGCACTGGCTCGAGCAGCGCGTGGCCGACGCCGCGGTGAAGGCGTATGACGAGCGGCGGCCCGCCACGCTCCTGGCGCGGCAGTTCCCGCTGCCCTCCGGCGTGCGCGTGGAGCTGTCCAAGAACTTCCCCACCACCGACGACGCCGGCGCGCCCGCGGCCATCGACCCGAAGATCGGCGTTCTCCAGGCGCGCGACTCGAGCGGCCATCCGATCTTCACCCTCATGAGCCTGGCAGCGCACAATCAGGAGATCGGCCACTCGAGCGATCCTGCGACTGCGCTAAAGCTGTCGTCCGACTGGCCGGGCTACTTCGCCGCGCGCACGGAGGCGCTGGGCGGCGGCCTCGGCGTCTTCCTCGTGGGCGACAACGGCTCCGAGGAGGATCCCGAGACGGTGCCACCGGTGGGCTGCAGTACCGGCTGTCAGCAGCAGGCGCAGGCCACGGGCGAGGCGTTCGCGGACGCGGTGATGGCGCAGGCGCCACAAGCCACCCCGCTTCCGGCCGGGATGGTGAGCCTGCGCAGCAAGCAGCTGTACGTGCCGCTCGAGAACAACCTGTTCAAGGCGGCGGCCGCCGCCGGGCTGTTCGGAGAGCGCCAGACCTATGTCGACGGCGGCGTGCCTGCCGGGGGCGCCGGAAACGAGCTGCTCACCGAGGTGAACGTGGCGGATGTCGGCCCCGCTCTCCAGCTGATCGCAAACCCTGGCGAGGCGTTCCCCGCCCTGATGCTCGGCAGCCCCTGGGGCATCGACCAGGTTGGTTGCCCCGAACGGCCAAACCCGCCGGTGCCGACCTGGCACGCGCGCGCGAGGTTCCGGTTCCAGGTGGGCCTCGCGAACGACATGATCGGCTACGAGATTCCGCCCTGGGCGTTCTCGAGCCAGCCAGGCTTCTTCGTCACCTCATACGGCGACGACCTCACCTGCGTGAACGACTCGAGTGACAAGGACCCCCAGGGCCACCAGCACAAGCTCGAGACGGAAGGGATCGGACCGACTGCCTCGGCGATGGTCGCGAGCAGCCTCACGGACCTCCTCGATCAGGAGCCGGATCGGCGCGCGCGCATAGTCAGGGGCCGCTTCATCCAGCCGGACGGCACCCTCACCCGCACCCCGGAGGGAGCGGTGGGCATCTGGATCGACGGCGGGCGGAAGATCTTCGCCGGGCAGGGCAAAGCGGAGTTCATCGACTACGACGGGGTGCCGCAGCCAGCCGGACCGGACATCACCACGCGCGGCATGCGCCAGGGTGCGCTGCGCTACTACCTCGACGTCTATCCGGACCTCGCCTCGCCCGCGCCGTAGAGAATCCTCACGAGCCCCCAGGCGGACACGATCGCCCACACGCCTTCCAGCAGCAGGAAGCCGAACTGGCTGTCGAGAGCCGCGAGAACAGCCAGGATCGCCGACCCCACGAGGTTGAGAACGAGGTAGGTGAGGGACGCCGCGCCGAGCAGCCCGAACTGTGTTCCCGCGAAGCCGGCGAGGACGCAGAGCGCGCCCACGATCTGAATCGCCTGGCTCATCCGTGCTCCAGCGAATCTGCCCAGGCGATGAGGTCGTCCACGAGCTCATCCGTGAGGCCGCTGTGGGATTCGGTGCGCACGAGCAGTGTGGGCTCCTCGCGCTCCTCGGCCCAGCGCTCGCAGTTCTCGTCGAGGAAGTCGTCGACCCAGGCGGCCGGCCTCCCGCGGGCGTAAGTGTCGATCGCGCCAAGCTTCCAGTGGGCGGAGCCGAAAACCGCGTCGCCGTCGAACGTGATCACGGGCAGCTCCGGCACCTCGAGCCGCAGCAGATGGGGGAGATACTCATTCGCCTTCTCCTCCCAGCCGGTCGCCCAGACGAGCTCGTAGTGCTCGCTGAGCCGCGTAAGCCTCGGCCCGCAGGCTTCGTTGATGCAGTGCATCACCCCGTCGACGAAGTGGAAGCTCCCCGGAGGGGGATCTGAGTGCGGAAAGCCGAACAGGCTTATGACGCCGTCGACGTCCACGAACAAAACAGGCTGTTTGCTGCGGGATTGGTTCATCTGTTTGGCAAAGACTTAACCGGGGGAACAACTCAGGCACGCCTCGACCAGCTATGGTGGTCTAACCGGAGGCGCGCCGCGCTCAAGCTTGAAGGCAGTCAAGCCGATAGCTCGAATAGCGGCAGGGAGTTGTCGCCTCTATCTCTATGACAGTAGAACTGGGCATTCTGCTGGCGCTCTTTTGTGCGCTGGCCACAAATCTTGGTTTCCTCTGGAAGCACCGCGGCGCATGTGCGGCTCCGGACGTGGACGTTCGGCACCCGCTTCGCAGCGCTCGCCAGCTCTACAGCTCGAAGTGGTTCGCGCTCGGCATGGTCGTGGCCACCGGCGCCTGGGGCTTCCACGTCGCCGCCATGGCGCTCGCCCCCCTCTCGATCGTCCAGACCGTGATCTCCGGCGGCCTCGTGTTCCTCACGGTGCTCGCCGAGCGCTACTTCGGCTTCGAGGTTGGCAAGCGGCAGCTCGTAGGCGTCGGCCTCATGGCCGCGGGCCTCGTGCTGCTCACGCTCACCCTGCCGCACACGGGCGGCGCCCACTCGCACTACTCGCGGGTGGCGATGGCCAGCTTCGAGTCCGCGCTCCTGTTCGTTGGCACGATGATGGTGCTCTCGCCCAAGCTCGGCGCTCCGCACGAGCACCACGGCCTCTTCCTCGGCGCCGCGTCCGGCATCCTCTTCGGCGTCTCCGACGTGTCGATCAAGGCGCTCACCGGAGCGATCGGCCACGCCGGTGTGCTGGGCCTCGTATCGCCCTGGCTCGCCGTCGCCATGGCGGCGTCGGTGATCGCGTTCTACGCCTCCGCGCGCGGCCTTCAGGTCGGTGACCCCGTACCGGTCATCACGCTCACGAGCGCCGGCGCCAACGTCTCGGCCATCGCCGGCGGCATCATCGTGTTCGGCGACCCGATCGCCACGCACCCGCTCGGCATCGTGCTCCAGAGCATCGCCTTCCTGCTGGTGATCGCGGCAGCCGCCGTGATGCCGGCACCGATGCGCGCCGTCGAGGCCGCACCCGCCGCGGCTTAGCCAGCGCCACAGCGCTGCTAGCATCCCGCGCCGTGCCAAGCATTAACCAGCTCGTCCGCAAAGGACGCAAGAAGCCCAAGAAGAAGGTGGCCACGCCGGGCCTCAAGTCCGGCCAGGGTCGCAAGAAGCGCCTCGCCGCGCCTCAGCGTCGCGGCGTCTGCACGCGCGTCTACACCACCACCCCCAAGAAGCCGAACTCGGCGCTGCGCAAGGTCGCGCGCGTGCGGCTCACCAACGGGATGGAGGTCACCTCCTACATCCCGGGCGAGGGGCACAACCTGCAGGAGCACTCGGTCGTGCTTGTTCGCGGCGGCCGTGTGAAGGATCTTCCGGGCGTCCGCTACAAGGTCGTCCGCGGAACCCTCGACGCCGCCGGCGTGAGCGATCGCAAGAAGGCGCGCTCCCAGTACGGCGTCAAGGCCAAGTAGAGAGATGCCGCGCAGAGCAGCAGCAGGCATCCGCCCGATCGACCCGGACCCCGTGTACAACTCGCGGCTCGTCCAGCAGATCATCAACAAGGTGATGGTCTCGGGGAAGAAGTCGCTGTCCGAGCGAATCGTCTACGACGCGCTCGACATCCTGTCCCGCCGCAGCAACAAGGAGCCCGTGGAATCGCTCGAGCAGTCGATCGCGGCCCTCACACCCAACCTCGAGGTGCGCTCCCGGCGCGTCGGCGGCGCCACCTACCAGGTTCCGGTGGAAGTCCCCGCTCGCCGCGCCCGTACGCTCGCCGTGCGCTGGCTCGTCGAGTTCTCGCGCGGCCGTCGCGAGAAGACGATGGCCGAGCGCCTCGCCGGAGAGCTTCTCGACGCCCAGTCCGAGCAGGGCGGCGCCTACAAGCGCAAGGAAGACATCTACCGCATGGCGCAAGCAAATAAAGCGTTTGCGCATTACCGCTGGTAGCCCGGCGGCCGTCCGTTTTTCGCACCCGTAATTGTGCCTAAACGGTTGTCGCTTGACCTAGCTGAGGGGTAACGGGTTTACTCCCTTGGGGAGGGGTGGCTTTGAGGCTGCAATGCGGGGTCGGTTCAGGGGCGTGATGGAGGGGTCGGAACGCATCGCCGCCGTGAGGCGGATCTTCGAGAGCGGTCAGGACTACATCAGGGGCGACCGCGAGGAGTTCGAGGCCGCGGTGGCCGAACACTGCGCGCCGGACGTCGTCGTCGTGCCGTCATCCGCCCTCGCGTCAGGACACATCGGTCCCTTCCGCGGCCACGACGGGGTGCTGTGGCAGCAGGAAGCGGTGGGCCGCCGTTGGGCGGACTTCAGGCTCACGATCGACGACTACGTGGAGGTGCCGCCGAACATCGTGGTGCTGCTCGGGAGGGTGAGGGCCAGACGAGGAGACGGCTCCGGGTACGCGGTCGAGCTCGGCATCATCAACCGCTTCGAGGACGGTCGCATCACCTCGATCCACTCCTACCAGAGCAAGCAGCGCGCGCTGGAGGAGGCCGGTGCCATCCGCCTAGCCAGGCGGCCGGCGACTCACCACCAGGCGTAGCAGCCCGGCCACGGTCACGAGCGCCGCGCCCGCGATCGAGAGCCAGAACCCGATCCCCGGCTTCGCTGTGGCGTTCGAGAACTGGTCGCCGACGATTCCGGTCTTGTGGACGTCGGGAAGGTCGACGGCCAGCACGATCGCGAGCGAAGCGACGCCGAGCACGAGCAGGGCGAAGCCGGCGGGCCGGCTGCCACCCATGGCGGCCCCCCAGGCCATCAAGAGCGAGATGGCGCCGAGGACCACCAGGGCGTAACCGTGGTGCGCGCCGCCGGTGGTGGTGCACGCGTCGCGCAGGTTGGGAGAGGCGAGATCGCTGCAGCTCGCGGTGACCACATCCACGTGGTAGAGCGTGAGGAAGTCGCTGACGATCAGCACCGCGCCACCGACCACGCCGAGCACGAGAATCGCCAGGCGGAGAGCGCCCAAACGCCCTAAGGCAGCCGAAATCCCTCTGCTAGCATTCTCTCCCGCTCGCGGCATGACCGTCCGGCTGCCGTGAGACTCAGTCATGGGAGGAGGCTGAGCGTCGGTTCATGCACATGGAGACCCCTGCCACATAGACAACTGCCCCGGGCAAGACGCGTCGTAGCGACAGGGCCCGGAGGGGCCTTTTTTCTGCCCTAGATCGCAGTCCACAAGAAGCCAAGAAGCCACACACATGCCACGAGACATTTCACTCGACCACACCCGCAACATCGGGATCATGGCGCACATCGACGCCGGGAAGACGACTACCACCGAACGGATCCTCTTCTACACCGGCCGCACGCACAAGATGGGCGAGGTCCACGAGGGTGCCGCGGTGATGGACTGGATGGAGCAGGAGCAGGAGCGCGGGATCACGATCACCTCGGCCGCGACCACCGCCCACTGGCGCGATTACCGCATCAACATCATCGATACGCCCGGCCACGTGGACTTCACCGTCGAGGTGGAGCGCTCGCTGCGCGTGCTGGACGGCGCGATTGCGCTGTTCGACTCGGTCGCGGGCGTGGAGCCCCAGTCCGAGACCGTATGGCGTCAGGCGGACAAGTACCGAGTGCCGCGCATCGCCTACATCAACAAGATGGACCGTATCGGCGCGAACTTCGACGCCGGCGTCCAGACGATGGTCGACCGCCTCGGCGCCCACCCGGTTCCCGTCCAGCTGCCGATCGGCGCGGAGGCGGACTTCCGCGGGATCGTGGACCTCGTGCGCGAGCGCGCGGTGATCTACAAGGACGACCTCGGCCAGGAGGTCGAGGAGACCGACATCCCGGACGATCACAAGGACATCGCCCACGAGGCGCGCACGCACCTCATCGAGGCCATCGCCGACTACGACGACGAGCTCATGGAGGCCTACCTCTCTGACGAGGCGATCGACGTCGACCGCCTGAAGGCCGCCATCCGCAAGGCCACGCTCGACATCTCGATGACGCCGGTGCTCTGCGGCTCGTCCTTCAAGAACAAGGGCGTGCAGCCGCTGCTCGACGCCGTTATCGACTACCTGCCGAGCCCGCTCGACGTCCCCCCGGTGGAGGGCATCGAGCCCGGCAAGGACGAGGAGAACGGCCACCCGATTCCCCGCAAGGCCGCGGACGACGAGCCGTTCTCCGCGCTCGCCTTCAAGGTCATGTCCGACCCGTTCGTCGGCAAGCTCACCTACTTCCGCATCTACTCGGGCAAGCTGTCGGCGGGGTCGCGGGTGCTGAACGCGAACACGGGCCGCACCGAGCGCGTCGGCCGCATCCTGATGATGCACGCCAACCACCGCGAGGACCAGGAGGAGGTGTACGCGGGGGACATCGCCGCGGCGGTCGGGCTCAAGCAGACCTCGACGGGCGACACGCTGTGCGCGCCCGATGCGCCCGTGCGCCTCGAGACCATGACCTTCCCGGAGCCTGTGGTCCACCTGTCGATCGAGCCGAAGACGAAGGTCGACCAGGAGAAGATGGCCACAGCGCTCGCGCGCCTCGCCGAGGAGGACCCCACCTTCAACGTCCGCACCGACGAGGAGACGGGCCAGACCGTGATCTCCGGCATGGGCGAGCTGCACCTCGAGGTGCTGGTGGACCGCATGAAGCGGGAGTTCAAGGTCGAGGCCGCGGTGGGCCGCCCGCAGGTGGCATACCGCGAGACGGTTCGAGCCACGGCCGAGAAGGTGGAGGGCAAGTTCATCCGCCAGACCGGTGGCTCTGGCCAGTACGGCGTTGTCTACATCAACCTGGAACCAGCGCCCGGCGAGGGCTTCGACTTTGTCAACAAGATCAAGGGCGGCGCGATCCCGTCGGAGTTCATTCCGGCCGTGGAGAAGGGCATCGAGGAGGCGCTCGAGACGGGCGTCAAGGCCGGCTTCCCCATGGTCGACGTCCGCGCGACGCTCACCGACGGCAAGTACCACGACACGGACTCCTCGGAGATCGCCTTCAAGATCGCCGGCTCGCTGGCGCTCAAGGAAGCCGCCAAGCGCGCCAAGCCAGTGCTGCTCGAGCCCGTGATGGCCGTCGAGGTGGTCACGCCGCAGGAGTTCCTCGGCGACGTGATCGGCGACCTCTCGCGCCGCCGAGGCCGTGTCGAGGGCCAGGAGCCGCGCGGCAACGCACTTGCGGTGAAGGCCAGCGTCCCGCTCGCGGAGATGTTCGGCTACGCCACCGATCTGCGGTCGAACACGCAGGGCCGAGCCAACTACACGATGCAGTTCGACCGCTACGAGGAAGTGCCTAACAACCTCGCTGAAGGAATCGTCGAGCACCGCACCGGCGAGCCGGTGGGAGCCAGCGCATAAAGAGTATGTTTCTGGGGTTCGCCTTCTGGCGGCCCGCCTAGAGCTTTTTGAAAGGAGCGACAACCAGTGGCGAAGGAGAAGTTCGAGCGCGATAAGCCGCACGTCAACGTAGGAACGATTGGTCACATCGACCATGGCAAGACCACGCTGACCGCAGCTATTACTCAGGTGCTCGCCGAGAAGATGGGCGGCGAGGCGATGTCGTTCGACCAGATCGACAACGCGCCCGAGGAGAAGCAGCGCGGCATCACCATCGCCACGTCGCACGTCGAGTACCAGAC